>JAFALX010000096.1 GCA_019234035.1 Candidatus Dormiibacterota bacterium
TAGCCTCGCTATGCGAGGCAGGTCTTCGCGGACCTGCCTCGCATCATCACCGCCAGCAGGTGTATGACCCGGTGCTGCGTGCGTGCTGCCTGCCGAGATCCGCCGTCTCGGGCGGCGTAGGCCGGTGAAGACGCACGACACGAAGAATTCGGCGCTGCGAAGCCCGGTGCTCTGCAGGGCAGCCTGCGCCTGAGGAGGATGGCGGCCAAGGGCCGACGGTCACGCCGGTGCGCCGAAGGTCCCCGCATGTCGCGGAATGCGGTACCCGCGAAAGCAGGCGCTCGGCATCACCCCCCAGCTGCGCTTGACGGCTGGTGCTGTGAAGCCTGTCGGTCGAAGCTCTGTTTGAGCACGCTCGCTACCACCAGATACGCGACTGCATAGCCGACGATCTCGAGCTGCTGCAGAGCTCCCAACTGGGCGAAGCCGAGGGCGCGCTGCGCGAAGGGCACGTTGATCAACGCGACCGTGGCGATGAACGCGGCGGCGAGGGCGAGCAGGACCGGCCGGCTGGGCCAGGGACGGCTCCAGAACCAGCGGCGCGAGCGCACGGCAAACAAGATGATCAGCGCGGTCGTGCCGAGGAAGAGGAACCAGCTCGTCCGCACGACAGCGGGGTCCTGCTCGTGGATGAAGCGCAGCATGCCGAAGGCGAAGAGCGCGTTGACGATGCCAAGAAAGACGGACAACACCATGAGATGTCGGATGTCCCAGCGTCGTGGTGAAGAGATGTCCTGGTCGCTGACCGTGTCCGTGACGATCGCGAGCATCGGCAGGTCGGCCAGCACGTTCAGCAGCAGGACCTGAGTGGGCAAGAGCGGCAAATAGCTGAGAAACAAGGACGCAATGGCGACAATGACAACGTTGGCGAAGTTGCTGACCATCGTGTAGAGCAGATAGCGGTTGATGTTGGTGAAGGTGCGACGACCCTCCTTGAGGCCGTCGACGATGACCGCCAGATCATCCTGGAGCAGAATCATGTCGGCGGCTCCCTTGGTCGCGTCAGTGCCGGTGGCCAGCGCTATCCCGACGTCGGCGCTCTGCAGCGCGGGAGCGTCGTTGACTCCGTCGCCGGTCACGGCGACGTGACGACCTTGATGTTGAAGAGCGGTGACTAATCGGTATTTGTCTGCCGGCACGACCTCGGCAAACACGACCCCCTGTGATGTTGCGGCGGAGATGTCTTCGCCCTTGAGCGCGGACGCAGGCACCACCTGCCGGGCGGTGGCTCGAAGGCCGATCTGCCCGGCCAACGCCCGCGCTCGAGCGATGGCGTCCCCGGTCACGATCTTGACCGCGACTCCCAGCTGGCTTGCTCCGCGCAACGCCGCCGCCGCGCCCGGCCGCGGCGGATCAGACAGACCGATGAGCCCCAGCAGCGTCATCCCTGCCGCGTCTGCAGCAGCCGGCGCGCCGGTGATTGCCTGGCTCGCGACGCCGAGCACTCGACAACCGGCGCGTTGCATCGCCTCGACAGCCGCCGCCACCTCGGCTGCATGCGGTGCGAGGTCGTCTTCGCCTGCAGCGGTGCGTATGCGCGTGCAGAGTCCCTCGACCACGGCTGCCGCGCCTTTGGTGACGATTTCGGCGCTGCCATCCCGATCGACTCGCGCGGCCATGCGCTTCGTGTTCGCGTCGAAGGGCATGATGAGCGTGCGTGGCAACGCGGCAAGGGCGTGGAGATCCACCTCCGGCGCCGCAGCCTCCATCACGGCGTCGTCGATGATGCTGGTCCCCTTCTCGGGAAAGCTGGAGGCGAGCACCGCGGCTTCCAGGACTTCCGCTCGCGGTGCGAGGCTCCACACCTGCGTGACGGCAGTCCGGTTCTCGGTGATGGTTCCGGTCTTGTCGATGCACAACGTATCGATGGCGCTGAAATCCTCGACCGCGGCAAGGCGGCGGACCAGCACGTGCTTGCGCGCCAGCTTCTGCGCTCCGAGCGCGAGGGTGGTGGCGGTCACCGCCGGCAGGGCCTCCGGTACCACCCCAAGCGCCACCGCCAAGGCAAGAGTGGCGGAGACGAGCACACCGCGTCCGAGGAGGGCGTTGCTCGCGAACACGCCGGCCGCCACCAGCAGTCCGAAGCGGAGCAGGAAACTGCTGAAATGGTTCAGATTTGTTTGGAAGTCACCGGGAGCATGGATTCCCTTCACCAGCGACGCGGTCTCGCCGAATTGCGTGTGGCTTCCAGTCGCACTGACCACAGCGACCGCATCGCCAGCGACGACAACGGTGCCCGCGAACGCCATGTTCCGCCATTCGGCCGGTGACGATCCTGATGACACGTCGGTTGTCTTCTCCTGAGGCACCGACTCTCCGGTGAGAGTGGCCTGATCGATCTCGATTCCCGTGCACTCCAGCAGGCGGACGTCAGCCGGTACGACATCGCCGCTGCGCAACCGGATGACATCGCCCGGTACCAAGAGTGCCGCAGGAACTGCGACGAAGACGCCATCGCGGCGCGCCAGTGCTTGCAGCGGCAGCATCGCGCGCAGAGCCGAAAGTGCAAGCTCCGCCCGGTACTCCTGGAAGATGCTCAAACCGATGTTGATGCCAAGCAGCGTAAGGATGATCGCGCCGTCGACCAGGTCGCCGGTGACGATGGTGAGCACGCCCGCGAGCGCCAGCAACACATTGATCCCGCTCCGGCCTTGCTCGGCGACGATGCGCCAGAAAGACCGCGTTTCGGTTTCCAACTCGTTGCGTCCGAACCGAGCCAGGCGCGCTGCCGCCTCGCTCGAAGAGAGACCGCCGCTGCCGGTCTGCAGGCGTTGCAGACAGCGGGCGGCGTCGGTGGCGGCCAACTCCTCCGGAGAGGGTGGTTGCCACTTGGCCGCCGTCGCTTCCGGCAACGATGGGGCTCTCGCAGCAACCGGCATCCTCCGAGCCTACGCTGAGATTGGAGCACGCTCCAGGGACCAACGTCCGGAAGTCGTGGACTTTGGTCCCTGGTCGAGCCGTCTCCGCCATGCCACGGCGCACTCTGCCTCATAGCCATTACTGCCATTCATGACAGCAAGTCGGGAGCGCTGACTCGAACCGCGGACCCCTGGTCCCCCAGACTTATTTGGGACGATCGGCTTCTATTCGGAATAGAGTGCTTTCGTCCCGATATGGTTGGAATGTTGCCTAGACCCGCCAGCTGGAATCGGATGGAAGGCGTCGGAATGCGCTGCAACCAGCGCGTCGATAGCCACGCGACTCATCCTCTGCCTAGCCGATCCTCGCCTGGTGAGTCATCGGCGCTTTCGGCGAGCAGCGTCGACCCGAGCCACGAACGCATCTGGGCCGATGATCGGAATGCCGCGCCACGGCGACATCTCCTGGAGGTCAGCATCGCTGCTGAGCAGTAGAAACGCGCCGGCATCGGTGGCGAGGTCGAGGATGCGGTTGTCTTCCCAATCCCGGCAGTCGGCGACCCGGCTGGTCGGCGTCAGCACGCCACCGGTGCGCCTCGCGATCTCGCGCAGGAAACGTTCGTACTCGTCACATTCCGGATCGGTGAAGTCGTAGACGGCAGTGAGCACGCGGCGTGTGCCATCAAGGATGTCAGGGCTTAGCCAGAGCCCGAACTCGAGCCCCTCGTTGAGGATCGCTATCGTCATCGCGCTTAGATCACCCCGCACCGGCGGCGGCGTCGCCCAAGTATCGGGCGCGTCGTCAGCGACCAATGCGTCGACCAAGAGATTGATGTCACCGACGACGGGCAGCCGACGTGCCGTCGCCACGAGCTAACGCCGTCGAGGATCCAGAGCCTTTTGGGCGGCCGCATGCCGAGCCGCGCGGGACGACAGCCCGCGAGCCCGGGCGCGTTCGACACCCGCTGCCCGCAGGCCTTCGAAAATCCGCAGGTTCTCCAACGCCTCCACGCGGTCCATGGCCAGGCGCATGAACTCAGTAGGACTACCGTGGGCGACCCGCTCGACCAGGTCGTCGAAGCGTTCGGCCTCCTCGGGCCTGAGAGAGAAGCTGCGGCTGGATGCTGTTCGAGGCATGGTTGGCAACGGTTGCCAACATGATAGCAGCCTGCCTTTCGGCAGACAACTGAGCGCACTGGGCCCGCTGCATCCTCAGCCTCGGCGGGCTGTTCGTCCAAACTCACCACCCGGGATTCTGCTTCGATACCTCCGCAGCCGCTCCCCAAGCTCCGTGGGGGCAGCGCCTGGCTCTCTTGGCGGACGAGGTCCCAACCCTCGCTGGGCAGGAGGTGATCCGAGAAGCGTTCAACGGCATGGTCCAGGATCTGAAGGTGGTGGCACGGCCGACCGTCGAGGACGTGCGGGAAGAAGGCGACTGGGCGTTCGTTCAGACCTATTCAACGGGAACCTTGCAGATCGTATCTGCGGGTGTCACGCGTCCCGCCGACCACCGGGAACTCTTTGTTCTTCGAAGATTCGCTGAGGGCTGGCGCATCGCCTACTACATGTTCAACGATACAAAGGGGCTTAAGCGCACCGAGCGCGAGAGCGGAGCAGGCGCCTCGTTTAAGCCCAAAGGTGGCGGAAACTCGGGGAGACAGGACTCGAACCTGCGACCCCTGGTCCCCCAGACCAGTACTCTAACCACCTGAGCTACTCCCCGGGGCGCACAGGGAGTCTAATCGATCCGGGAGTGGGACCAAGGAGATGAGCACGGTTTCGAGTGGACGTATCAGCAGCGGCCACTATATCGGGACCGGTTCGCGTGGTGATTGAGCCGCGAGGCGAAGTGCGATCGCTGCGTGGACGAGACGCCTATCGTTCTCGCGGCGCGCGCGCTCGCGCTGCTCATCGGCGTCGGTCGGCTCGCGCTCGCCGCGCGGCGCAGGCCAGTCCGGCGGCGGCGGAATCACGAGCAACCGGCCGTCCGCTGACCGCGCCAGCGTGAAGCCACCTTCGTGGCACATCTCGTGATGCCGCCAGCACAGGGCCTGTTGTCCTCTCACGACTGGAGCCCGTGCAACTCCTCCGCCGGATCGCGTCGCATCAATTCCTCAAACGCGAGCGACACCGGCTTGCCCTCGAAGAGCACCGCATGCACCTGCTGCGTGATCGGCATCTCAACGCCGTTCTCCACCGCCAACCGCAGCGCGACGCGCGTCGTGTTGACACCCTCGACCACCATGCCGATGGCCTGCAGCGCATCGTCCAGCGTGGCGCCACCCGCGATGGCCTCGCCGAGACGGCGGTTGCGGGAGTGCGGGCTCGTGCAGGTGACGATGCAATCGCCGAGTCCGGCAAGTCCGGCGAACGTCATCGCGTTCGCACCGGCGTTGATGGCGAGCCGCGCGATCTCCGCCAGGCCACGCGTCACGATCGCCGCTTTGCCATTGTCGCCGGTGCCGATCCCGTCGCAGATGCCGGCGGCGATGGCGATGATGTTCTTCAACGCGCCCGCGTACTCGACGCCGACCATGTCCTCGGTGCTGTACGCGCGGTAGCGCGACCCGGCGAACATGTCGCGCACGAGCGCGGCACAGCTCGCCTCACCCGCCACGACGCCCGCCGCCGGAAGCCCGCGTGCGATCTCGAGCGCGATGTTCGGCCCGCTGAGCGCCGTGATGCGGCGCGAGGCGCCGAGCACGCCGGCGAGGACGCCCGACATCGTCGCGCCCGACGACTCCTCGAAGCCCTTTGCCGCACTGACCACGACGGCGTCAGCCTCGAGCGCAACCCGTGCGCGACGCGCCACCTCCCGCATCGCGCTCGTCGGGACCGCGAGCACGACGACGCCGGCGCCGTTCAGCGCGACGCCCAGATCCGACGTGACGTCGATGTCCTGGTCGAGCTCGATCTCCGTCAAATAGCGGGGGTTGTGCCGCGTCGCGGCGATTGCCGCCGCCACCGCTTCGGTGCGGTCCCAGAGGATGACATGCCGGTCACCACCGGCAAGCGCGAGCGTCTGCGCCAGCGCGGTCCCCCACGAGCCGGCGCCGGCGATCGCAATCCGCACTCGCTTACTCCTCCGCCGCCCGCGGCCGCGCCACCATGCGCAGGCGCACCCCGTTGAAAGCGAACACGCTGCGAATCCGGTTCTCGAGATACCGCGAATACGCGAAATGCAGCAGCTCGGGATCGTTCACGAACAGCACGATCGTCGGCGCAGCACTCCGCGCCTGCGTCGCGTACAGCAGCTTCAGTCTGCGTCCTCGAATCGTCGGCGGTGGATGCTCCTCGACGGCGCGGCGCAGCAGCGCGTTGAGCGGCCCGGTCGCGATGCGCGTTGCCCGGGCGGCAGCCACGGCTGCCGCGGCGTCGAGCACCTTCGCCACGTTGCGGCCATCCTTGGCAGAGACCGTCAGGACCGGAACGCCTGGCACGAAGTCGAATGCCGTGCCGAACGCCTTCAAGAATGCCGGATCGGCCCGGTCCTCCTGCGGCACCAGATCCCATTTGTTGGCGACGATGACGACACCGGCGCCGGCGTCGATCGCGTAGCCGGCGATGTGCCGGTCCTGCGCGACCACACCCTGCGATGCGTCGACCACCACCACACCGACCTCGGCGCGATCCAGCGCGCGCAGCGCGCGGAGCAGGCTGAAGCGCTCGATGTCGGTGTCGACGACGCCGCGACGGCGGATCCCCGCGGTGTCGACGAGCCTGATCCGCTGCTCGCCGTGCTCCACGAGCGTGTCCACCGCGTCGCGCGTCGTGCCGGGAATCGGCGAGACCAGCGCGCGCTCCTGCCCCACCACCGCGTTGAGCAGCGACGACTTGCCGACGTTCGGCCGCCCCACGATCGCGAGGCGCAACTCGCCTGCTGCCGCGGCGTCGTCGTCCACCTCGTCCGGCGGCGGCAGCGCGTCGACAACGGCGTCGAGCAGGTCGCCGGTGTCCTTCCCCTGCAATGCCGAGATCAGGATCGGGTCACCCAGTCCGAGTCGGTGCAGCTCGTGCGCGTAGTACGAGTCGCGGTCGCTGTCCGCCTTGTTGCCCACCAGCACCACGGGCTTGCCGCCGCTGCGCAGGACCGCGGCCACCTCCTCATCGAGGGGCGTGACGCCGTCGCGCACGTCCACAACGAACAGGCACAGATCGCACTCCTCCACCGCGAGCCGCGTCTGCTCCTCGGTGCCGCGGCGCAGCGCGGCCATGTCCTCGGCCTCGCCGCGCCGGTGCTGCAGGTCGAGCCCGGCGGTGTCGACGACTGTGAAGCGCCGTCCGCGCCACTCCGCGATGGCATACAGACGATCGCGCGTCAGTCCCGCGGTCTCGTCGACGATCGCAGCGCGAGTCCCCGTCAGCCGGTTGAACAGCGTGGACTTGCCGGTGTTCGGCCGCCCGACGATGGCGACGACGCCGCTCGGCGGCCCGAGGTCGTCGTCGCGTCCACGCCGGCGGCGCGGCGCTCGGCGCGCCGCACGAGCCGGGCTCACCGCTCGGCCGGAGGATCCGTGGGGGCGACGACCAGCAGCACGGGCTCGAAGGGTCCTCCCTCCGCGGTCAGCGTGAACGCGTTGATGTCGGCGGTGCCCTCGCTGGTCGTCCTGCAGATCACGTAGACGTAATCCCCCCACGCGTGATCGGTGTCGAACTGCGACGGCTGCGCGGGGTGGTCGGGGTGGCTGTGCCAGAAGCCGACGATGTCCCAGCCGCGGGCGCGTGCCTCACGGTCGGCCTCGACGATGTCGGCGGGATCGAGCACGTAGCGGTCGCGCGACCGCTCTGTGTTCAAGTTCTTGCCACGAGTGACCGCAAGAATCTCGGCGCGCTCGCCGTTGAACCGGCCCACGAGGATGCCGCAGCCCTCGTCGGGGTAGGAGTCGTCGGCCATGTCGCTCATGTGCTCGTACATTGAACCGACGATGAGCGCCTCCGCGATGGTGCTCACGACTGCCTCCGGTACAGGCCGGTTGAGATGTAGCGAGCACCGCCGTCGGCGAACACGGTGACGATCACACCGCGCTCGATGCGCAGCGCCACCTCGCGCACCGCGACCAGCGCGGCGCCGCTGGAGTGCCCCGCGAGGATGCCCTCGGTCGTGGCCAGCGCACGCGCCAGCTCGTACGCCGGCTCGGTGTCGACGTCGATGTTCTCGTCGGCGAGCTCCGGGTCGTAGAAGCCGGGCACGATCGACGTCGCCATGTGCTTCAGCCCCTCGAGCCCGTGCCACGGCCCGCTCGGCTGCACGCTGATGCACTGCACGTCGGGGTTGAGCTCGCGCATGCGGCGCGTGACGCCGATGAACGTCCCGCTGGTACCGAGGGCCGCGACGAAGTGGGTCACCGTCCCGTGCGTCTGCTCCCAGATCTCGAGCCCGGTGCCGTCGTAGTGCGCGCGCCAGTTGAAGTCGTTGTTGTACTGGTCGGGCAGGAAATAGCGCTCAGGATCCGCGCCGTACATCTCGCGCACAAGACGGATCGCGCCGTCGCTGCCCTCCATCGGGTCGCTGTACACGATCTCGCCGCCGTACGCGTGCACCAGCTCGCGGCGCTCGTCGCTCACGTTGCCCGGCATGACGAGCTTCACGCGATAGCCCTTGGCCGCGCGCACCATCGCGTACGCGATGCCGGTGTTGC
>JAFALX010000268.1 GCA_019234035.1 Candidatus Dormiibacterota bacterium
GCACGAGAACCTGAAGACGTTCATCGACGGGTTCCATCACGACGCGCACCCCATGGGCATGCTGCTGTCGACCGTCGGCGCACTGGCCACCTTCTACCCGCAGGCGAGCAACGTGTACGACGAGGACCAGCGGCGCATCTCGATCGCGCGGCTGATCGCCAAGATGCCGACCATCGCGGCGCTGATCTACCGCCACAACGTCGGCCTGCCATACAACATGCCGACGAACGACCTGTCGTATGTCGGCAACTTCCTCAGCATGATGTTCCGCATGGTGGAGCTGCATTACGAGCCGGTGCAGGAGGTGGAACGCGCGCTCGACGTGCTGTTCATCCTGCTCGCCGACCACGAGCAGAACTGCTCCACCAACGCGATGCGCGCGGTGGGTTCCGCTCACCCCGATCCGTACACGACGACGTCGGCGGCGATCGCGGCGCTGTACGGGCAGCTGCAGCACGGCAGCACGGGGCAGGCCGTGGTGAGCATGCTGGAGCGCGTCGGCACGGTCGCACGCGTGGCGACGTTCGTCGACGAGGTGAAGACCAACGGGGAGACGCTGCCCGGATTCGGCCACCCGATCTACCGGCATCAGGATCCCCGCGCGCGCATCATCATGTCGATCGCGGACGAGGTGTTCAGCGTCACACGCCCCTCGCCGCTGCTGCAGGTCGCGCGGGAGCTGGAGCGCATCGCGCTGCAGGACGACTACTTCGTCTCGCGCGGGTTGTTCCCCACCGTCGACTTCTACAGCGGCTTCATCTACCAGGCGCTCGGCATCCCGGTCGAGATGTTCCCGGTGCTGTTCGCTATTCCGCGCACCGCCGGCTGGCTGGCGCAATGGGAGGAGCTGCTGCTCGACCCGGAGCAGGGCATGGTGCGCCCGCGCCAGCTCTACACGGGTCACGCGCTACGCGACTACCTCCCGATCGCCAAGCGCCGCGCCTGACGCGGAGTACGCGGCCTCCTCACCGGACCTCCCGCGCGCGTTCACACCGCGTGCACAACTCGTGTCGATCCTTGATGGCAGGACACCGACTCACACATCAAGGAGGTCTGACATGAACGAGCTGATTCGGCTTTTCTGGAATGCGGCGGCAATCACGGGCGCGGTGCTCGTCGGGGTGTTCACTCACGACGCGGGGTTCATCGCCCTGACGTTCTTCGGCGGGCTGATCGTGCCGCGGATGCTCGGCCTCGTGCCCCGACGGAACTGGCTCGGCTTCGCCGGCCGCGGTGGCTGGGGCCGTGGCGGTTGGGGCGGCGGCTTCGGCCCGGGCGGATGCGGCGGCTGGCAGGGCGGTGCGAAGGGCGGCCGGTGGCAGCGTTTCGATACCTGGCACCAGGAGGCCCACGGCCGGCCGGCGGCTCCTCCCGCCCAGACCGCGCCGCCTGCGTCGACCATCTAGACAGACACTCACGGCCGTGGTGGACAGCGGAGCGGGGCCATTCGGGCCCCGCTCCTCCTACCATGCGACCGACGTGCGCACGGTCCTGGTGGTCGATGACGAGCCCGAGATCGTCCGGCTGGTGCGCGATTACCTCGAGAACGCCGGGTTCGCCGTGCTCGAAGCGTCGGACGGCGCACAGGCGCTGCAGGTGGCGCGGCGGCAGCACCCCGACCTCATCGTTCTCGATCTGACGCTGCCCCAGCTCGACGGGCTCGACGTGGCGCGCACCCTGCGCCAGACCGCGGCGGTGCCGATCATCATGCTCACGGCGCGTGCCGACGAGGTCGACCGCGTCGCGGGGCTGGAGCTCGGGGCCGACGACTACATCGGCAAGCCGTTCAGCCCGCGTGAGCTGGTCGCGCGTGTTCGCGCGGTGCTGCGCCGCACCGACGCCGCGCACGGCGGCGACACGATCCTCCATGTCGGCGACGGGCTCACGCTCGACGTGGCCCGCATGGAGACGCTCGCCGGCAACCGCAGGGTCGACCTCACCGCGACGGAGTTCCAGCTGCTCGCGCACATGGCGCGCCAGCCCGGACGCGTCTTCACCCGCGCGCAGCTCCTCGACGCTGTGCACGGCGTCGCCGTCGAGTCGTACGAGCGCGCGATCGACGCGCACATCAAGAACATCCGGCGCAAGATCGAGGACGACCCGCGCTCGCCAAGGTATCTGCAGACCGTGTTCGGTGTCGGCTACCGGCTCGCCGACCCTGCGGCGTGAGCGAGCAGTTGCCGCGCTGGGACCGGCGCTCGCGCGAGCGCTGGCGCCGCGCGCCGCCGTGGTGGCCGCAGGGGCAGGAGTGGCCGCCGCGCGGTGCGGACCAGTGGCGCGAGCAGTGGCGGCGCGGCGGGCAGCGCGCCGTGCGGTGGGGCTGCGCCATCGCGCTCGCGATCGCCGTCATCATCCTCTCGGCGCTCGCCGGTGTCGTCTGGCTGATCCTCAGCGCGCTCGGTGTCATCGGCTCGGCGCCGCTGGCCAGGATCCCGTCGGGAATCGCGGTGCTGCTCGGCGTCATCGCCGTGATCATCGCGGTGCAGGTGCTGCGGCGCCTGGGCGAGCCGGCCACGAGCCTCGTCGCTGCTGCGCAGCGCATCGAGGCAGGCGACTACTCCGCGAGAGTCCCGGTGCGCGGTCCGCGCCAGCTGCGCTCGCTGGCGCGCGCGTTCAACGAGATGAGCAGCCGGCTCGAGGCGGAGGAGGCGCGGCGTCAGACCGTGATCGCCGACGTCGCCCACGAGCTGCGCACGCCGTTGACGGTGATCCGCGGGCAGACCGAGGCGATCATCGACGGCATCTACACGTACTCACCCGAGCGGTTGACGCCAATACTGGCAGCAACGGACACGCTCGAGGCGCTCATCGAGGATCTGCGCACCCTGGCGCAGGCGGAGACGGGGGTGCTGCGCCTGCACCGCGAACCCACCGATCTCGGCCTCCTCGTGAACGGCACGCTCGACGCCTTCCGCGGCACGGCCGCGGAGCAGGGCGTGACGCTGACGGCGAGCATCGCCGACCCGTCTCCGGTCGTCGACGGCGACCCGGTGCGGCTCGGCAGCGTGCTGCGCAACCTGGTCACCAACGCGCTGCGCCACACGCCGCGGGGCGGGTCCATCGTCGCGGCCGTGGAGGGCAGCGCGGACGGCGCCGTGCAGCTGACCGTCACCGACAGCGGCGAGGGGATCGCTCCGGAGCTGCTGTCGCGCGTGTTCGACCGCTTCGTGAAGGACCGTTCGTCGCCGGGGTCGGGCCTGGGGCTGGCGATCGTGCGCGACATCGTCGAGGCGCACGGCGGCAGCGTCGTCGCGCGCAACAACCCGGCCGGCGGCGCGACCCTGGAGGTGACCCTGCCCGCGGCCGTCGCGGACGCCGGCTGATCCTCAGCGGCGCGCGGCCTCTCGTTCCGGTTCCGAAGCAGCGCTCGCCGATCCATTGGACGGCGCGGCCGGAGCCGGCGTTCCCGGCCGAATCCGCGACATGCGCGCGCGAATCCCCCCGCCGGAACGGCCGTCGCGGTGCGGCAGATAGGAGCGGTCGCCGATCCAGGGCGCGGGTGGCACCTCGAGGGCACGGCTGACGAGGTTCAGCCAGCCGCCGTAACCGGCCCGCAGCCGGTGGAACTCCTCCCACGCCTTGTCGAGGTCGCGCAGCGCGTAGCCCGCACGCTCGAGGCGTGCCGCCGCCTCGTCGAACTCGAAGCGCTCCACGCTGGCCGCCGGGTGCGGGTCGATGCCGAGGTTGCTGCGGACGTCCTCGACGAAGTGATCGCCGATCTTGAACATCAGCCGCGCCGGGCCCTGCGGGCCGCCCTCGATGGTGCTGAGGACCAGCGTCGCCGCGTCCATGACCGCACCGAACGAGTTCGACCACGCCTCGTTGTCGTGGCTCGAGCGGAAGAAGAACAGGATCGGATACGCGAGGTGGCTCTCGAGCACCTCCGCGGTCCACGCCTGCCACGTGCTGAAGGTGGTCGCCAGCTGCTCGGGCATGTGGAACTTGGCGCACACCTCGAGCAGCTGCACGCCGGTGGGCGGTGCGCCGGCAAGGGCGTCGAGCGCGACGACGGCCGTCTCGCGCCGCTGGAACGCGCCGAAGAGCGAGAACAGCAGCGTGACCACGAGCGCGAACAACCCGAAGCCGGCGGCCGCCTGGAACACCGAGAGGATCTCGGTGACCGCACTCGTCGACTGCGTGCTGCCCACGCCGAAGGCGAGCAGCCTTCCGGCCGAGAAGTACAGCGTCGCCCCGAACGATCCCGGCTGCGGCCGCAGGCCGTCGTGCAGGCCGCTGTACAGCAGGGCGAAGCCGAGGATGAATAGAAACCCCCACGTGACCAGCAGCACCACCACCATGAACGGGGCGAACACCGCCAGCGCGGCCTCGCGGGCCTGCAGCTGCTTGCGGCGACGGGCGACGTTGCGCCAGCCGAGCCAGGCAACGCGGACGAAGTCGGTGCTGAAGCGGATGCGCCCGACCGCGGGGCGCGGCGTCAGCACCGACTGGAACAGGTCGTAGATCGTCGCGACGAGCAGAAGCGAGCCGAGCGCGATCCACAGAGCGTCGAGTGCCATGTGGCGGGAGCGTACACGCGCTCGCGGCGCGGTGACAGGGGCGACCCGGGGCCGCGCCCTCTGATCGGGCCCGCGACGGCGATGGGATCATCAGGGCGTGACGTGTGACGAGGCGCCGGGGCTCGGCCCTGCACCGCGCGTGGGCCCTGGGGACGCCGGCCGCCTCTGGGCCGCGCTGGGTCTGCTGCTGGGCTTCATGGCGGCGGAGGTCGTGGTCGGCGTGCTCTCGCGCTCGCTCGCGCTGATCTCCGACGCCGGGCACATGCTCGCGGACGCAGGCGCCCTCGGCCTCGCGCTGCTCGCCATGCACCTGGCGATCCGTCCGCCGAGCGGCGGTTTGACGTACGGCCTGCGCCGCGCCGAGATCCTCTCCGGCCTCGTCAGCGGCATCACGCTGCTGGTGATCGCCGCGCTCATCGTGTTCGAGGCGGCCGTCCGGCTCGCCTCGGCACCCGCGGTCAGCGCTGGTTGGATGCTCGGCACAGCTCTTGCCGGCGCGCTCGTCAACACGCTGGCCGTGCGTCAGCTGGCGCACATGTCGCGGCAGAGCCTCAACGTGCGCGGCGCGCACCAGCACGTGCTCACCGATCTCTACGCGTTCATCGCCACGGCGATCGCCGCCGTCGTCATCCTCGCGACGGGCTGGTCGCGTGCCGACGCGGTGGCCGCGCTGCTCGTGGTGGTGCTGATGTCGATCGCCGGAGTCGGGCTGATCAAGGAGGCCGTGCTCGTGCTGCTCGAGGCGGCGCCCGCAGGCCTCAGCACGGACGCGATCGTCACGATGATGCGAAGCCATCCGCTCGTGGTGGACGTGCACGACTTCCATCTGTGGGAGATCACCTCCGGCATGCCCGCGCTGTCTGCACACGTGCTGGTCGCGCCCGGCGAGGACTGCCACGCGGTGCGTCGCGAGCTGGAGGGCTCGTTGCACGACGGCTTCGACATCGACCACACGACGCTGCAGCTGGATCACGCGCCGCGCCCCGTGACCGTGCGCGTGCAGCCACTGTCGGACCGCTCTCGGGTGCGCTGATCGGGAGTCAGACCGTCGCAGCCGGCTGGGTCTCGGCGAGGACGCGACGATCCGCGTCGCCGTTGCTGCCATTGACGTCGTTGCCGGCGGGCAGGTCCTGTCCCTCGCGAAAGCGGCCCAGGAACGCCTGTATGAGTTCGCCGGCCTGTTCCAGGCTCGTCGCCCAACGGCACAGAAGCTGACGCCCAAGGTCGGTGGCGACGTATCGCCGGCGTCGCGGACCGCTCGGCGATCGCTCCCATTGCGATGACACAAGTCCGCCTGACTCCATCACGTTGAGCGCGCGATAGATGGAGCCATGGTCGGCGGCGCCCACGCCGAATGCCGCCAATCGTTGCACGAGCTCATAGCCGTACGCGGGCTGCTCGTCGATGAGCAGCAGCAGGCCGGGCGTCAGGAATTGTTTGGGCAGAAAGACGCGGGGCGCTTCAGCTTTCGCCGCCCGGTTGTGGTCAAGCAGTGGGGGCTGACCCACAGCAGCAAGTACCTCTTCACTCAGCAGAAACAGACGGCCGCTGGACGCCGAGTATAGGGGCGCTCGCAGAAACGATGCACGTTGTTGCGTCGTGTATTTAGCAGCCGCGACTAGATGCCGTTGCCACCTATCGGTAGGTGCTGTTGACACTTATTGGTAGGTGCCGTTTCAACATATTGACTCGTGGGTCCCGACGCCCCAGCCTGCCGTTTCGGAGGTCGGGCCGGTGGCGGCGTGCGCGCCGGTGATCGGCAAAAGGAAGTGAGTCGGTTGCCAAGGAGGTGTCTGAATGGCGACACAAGCTGCGCCGTACGGGAGAAAGACGCAGAAGGACCCTGCGATCAGCGACGTCCACATTCTGTGGATCACCGCTGGCCTTGGCTGCGACGGTGATTCGGTGTCCATCACCGCGGCGACGCAACCGAGCATCGAGGACGTCCTGCTCGGTGCGATCCCCGGGCTGCCGCGCGTGCACCTGTACAACCCGGTGCTCGCGTACGAGGTGGGCGACGAGTTCATGAAGCCGTTCTTCGCGGCGCAGCAGGGACAGCTCGCGCCGTACGTGCTCGTCGTGGAGGGCTCGATCCCCAACGAGAGCATCAAGAAAGAGGGCTACTGGGCTGCCGTCGGCACCGACTCCGCCACGGGACAGCCGATCAAGACCACCGAATGGATTGATCGCCTCGCTCCCGGTGCTGCTGCGACCATTGCAATCGGGACGTGCGCCACATACGGCGGCATTCATGCGATGCAGGGCAACCCCACCGGCGCGATGGGTCTCGCCGACTATCTCGGCTGGGACTATAAGTCGGCGCTCGGCCTGCCGATCATCAACGTTCCCGGCTGCCCGGTGCAGCCGGACAACTTCATGGAGACCGTGCTCTACCTGCTGTACCAGGTCGCAGGCAAGGCGCCGATGATTCCGCTCGACGACCAGCTGCGTCCCACGTGGCTGTTCGGCAGCACCGTGCACGACGGGTGCGACCGCGCCGGCTACTACGAGTCCGGTGACTTCGCCGAGGACTACAACTCCCCCAAGTGCCTGGTGAAGGTCGGCTGCTGGGGGCCCGTTGTCAACTGCAACGTCCCCAAGCGCGGCTGGATGATGGGCATCGGC
>JAFALX010000037.1 GCA_019234035.1 Candidatus Dormiibacterota bacterium
AGTGGGCGCCGCCGCGGTTCGCGCACGTCCCGGTCGTGCTCGGCACGGACGGGCAGAAGCTGAGCAAGCGTCGCGGCGCGCACAACGTGCTTGAGTACGGCGAGCTCGGCTACCTGCCCAGCGCGATCGTCAACGCGATGGCGCTGCTCGGCTGGTCACCCGGCACCGGCGAGGAGGTGTTCAGCCTCGACGAGCTGCGAGAGCTCTTCACGGTGGAGCGCATCCATCCGTCGCCGGCCACGTTCGATCCCAAGCGTCTGGACGACCTCAACGGCATCCACATCCGGCGCATGTCCATTGAGGACCTGGTGGAGGCGCTGGAACACTTCCTGCCCGGTACGAGCAAGGACATGCGGCGGCAGCTCGCACCGATGCTGCAGCACCGCATGGTCACGCTCGCCGATGCACAGGTGCTCGCTGCCCCGCTGCTGCACGACGTCGTGCTCGACGAGACCGCGCCGCTGCCGCCGCCCAAGGTCACACGCGACGTCGCCGCCGCCATGCTCAGCGGTGCGATCGACATCGTCGAGCGTGGCGGGCTCGCCGATCACGATGCCATGCTCGAGCAGCTGCGCGCCATCGCCAAGGAGCACGGCGCAAAGGTGGGGGACGCCTTCCGAACGCTGTACGTCGCGATGCTCGGCACCCAGAGCGGCGTGCCCGTCATCGAGGCGATGCAGTACCTCGGGGCGGAGACGAGCCTGATCCGGCTGCGCCGGGCGCTCGCCCTGCTCCGCTAAACAGGGCTCAGCGCTCGATCTCGACTCCCGCAGGCGGCGCCGACCGTTCGCGCGCCCGCGGGGCAGGACGGGGCCGCCGCGGACGCGGAGGTGGTGGGCCGGCCGGCGCCGGGGACGGGCCGGCCGCCACGGGCGATGGTTCCGGCGCCGCGACCGGCGGCTCGTGTGCCGCAGGTGGATCCGGCGCAGGTGCAGCGGGCTCCGGCGCCGCTGCCTCAGGGGCGCGACCGCCCCAGTCTCGGAGCCTCTGGAGAATACGTCGCCCGCCCTGCTGCAGCAGTGACAGGGCAGCCCGGTCGGCGCCGCTGGCTCGGGCGGCGACGAGGACCCCGGTGACGATCGCGCTGGCCGGCCAGTAGGCCGCGAAGAGCGAGAGCGCGGCGAGCACGCCGAACCCGGCGAGGAGGGGATGGCGGCGCAGGAAGGACGGCCCTGGAGGCGGTGGTGGCGGTGGGGACGAGACGGCTCGCCCGGCGTCTGTGGCGATCATGGCGCCCACCGTACCGGCGCCTCACGGACCGCTCGCGGACGACCTGCGGCGTCGGATCCGGTCCCGCCGCCGCGTCGAAAGAGTCCCTACGGTTGTCGCGCCGTACGTACGGCCGAGTCTCGGCC
This sequence comes from Candidatus Dormiibacterota bacterium, assembly GCA_019234035.1. GTDB lineage: Bacteria > Chloroflexota > Dormibacteria > Aeolococcales > Aeolococcaceae > JAFALX01. Next base: position 1,356 of record JAFALX010000037.1, read on the forward strand.
CGCTTGCATTGAAGCGTTCGGCGCATCTGAACCCAGCACCATCACAGGCATGTCAAGCGCGCCGGCCGTGCCAGGCCAGCCGCCCTCCTTCGCACTCAGCGGCGTGCAGCGCCTCTTTGCCTTCGCCACCGTGCTCGGCCTCGTCGGCGCAGCGCTCTGGTTGGGGCCTCTGCACGACAGCGCCCGGCCGAGCACCGCGGTGTCGATCCCCTGGTGGGCGGAGCTCGCCGCCTGCTACATGGGCGGGCTCCTCACCGTCGAGGTGGGGGTGCGGCGCCGTTACACCGTGTCGCTCGCGGAGATCGCCGCGGCGCTGGGGCTGTTCGTCGTCGATCCCTGGGTGCTCCTCGGCTGCTACACCGTCGGCGTGCTGCTGGCGCACTGGACGCGCCGCGGCCTGCAGCCGTCGCGCGACTACGGCAACCTCATGCTGGACATCGTCTTCGTCGCGGTGGCGGTGATCGTCTTCGCAGCAGTGCGCCCGGATGCCGGCGACCCGCTGGCACAGCGCAGCATCCTGGCGCTGGTCGCGGCCATGGCCGCGGCCGGTGGCGTGCTCGCTCCCGCAGTGCTGGTGGCGAGCGTGTCGCTCTATCAGGGCCGCCTCAACCTGAGCGCCTCCGCCGCCGACTTTGTGACGCAGCTGGCCGGAACCATCACGAGCACGTGCGTCGCGCTCATCCTCCTCGTTCTCACCCGGGTGAACCCGTGGCTGGTCGCCGCCGCGCTGCCCCCGGCGCTGCTCGTCATCGCGCTGCAGCACACGGCACAGGGCGCCCGCCGCCGCGCGGAACGGATCGCGTTCCTGCGCCGGGTCACCGACATCCTCGGCCAATCGGCGCCGTTCGTCGACCGTGGCCCCGCACTCCTGACCAGCATCACCGGTGCATTCGAGGTCGGCACGGCGGAGCTGCTGCTCGTCGGCGGCACCGGCTTCGCCGCGCTGCGCTTTCTCGTCGCCGATCGCGCTTCAGGTGTGCGGTCATCGCGAAGTGAGATCACGGCTGCCGAGGTGGAGGCGCTTCGGCTGCCGGCGGAACAGCGCATCGTCTCGGTGCAGGCCGACGCCGACAACGACCGCCTGACCCCGCTCGCCGTGGCCCGCGGCCTGAAGTCGTGCAGCGTGCTGCCCCTGCGCGGTGCCGAGCGCACCGTTGGACTGCTCATCCTGCAGCAGGACCACCTGCCGCGCCGCGACCTCGACGACCTCCTCGCCGCCCTGTCCCTGATCGGCGTCGCCGCTGAGCAGCATGAGCTGGTCACCGTCGATCGCCGTCGCGGCGGCGGTGGTGAGGCCCGCGCCCGCGGCAGCGGCCCGCTCACCGTGCACGACCGGCCGGCGTTCATGGACGCGCTCAGCGCGGGGCTCAGCCGCGTCGAGGCGTCGCGCCGCCCGATCGCCCTGGTGCTCGTGGACCTCGACGCATTTCTCGGTATCAGAGGCACGTACGGGGAATCGGTCGGCGAGACGGTGCTGACGGAGATCGGCCGCCGCGTGCAGCGGCACCTGCGGCGCTACGACGTCGTCGGCCGGCTGGGCAATGATCAGCTTGGGATCTTCCTCGACGCGCTGCGCCAGAAGGCGGACGCCGAGGTCGTCGGCCGGCGTGTGCTGGAGGCGCTGCAGCGCGCCATCGAGCTGGGAAGCGACAACGTCACCGTCGGCGCCAGTGTCGGCATCGCCGTCGTCGACGACTACGACAACGTGCCCCCGGCGGAGGAGCTCCTGCGCCGCGCCGACATGGCGGTGTATCTGGCGAAACGGCAGGCGGGAGTGCGCTGCCTGGTCTTCGACAACGCCTCGCGCGAGTCCGTCATCGCCTCGGCCCCGTCGCTGAATTAGGAGATCCGCGCGGACGCGCTTCGCGCGATCCGTACGATGCGGTCATGGCCGAACCGCGCACGCCGACCTGCCTGACCATCGCCACATCGGACTCCGGCGGCGGCGCCGGCGTGCAGGCCGACGTCAAGGCGTTTGCGGCCGCAGGCTGCCACGGCGCGACGGTGATCGTCGGACTCACCGCACAGAACACGGTCGAGGTTGCGGCGACCTTCGAGGTCCCGGCGTGGTTCATCACCGCGCAGCTGGACGCGGTGTTCAACGACATCGGCATCGACGCGCTGAAAACAGGGGCGCTGCAGTCGCGTGAGACGGTGGATGCCGTCGCCGCCTTTCTGGAGCGGCTGCAGTCGGCCGGCGCGCTGCCGCCCCTGGTCATCGATCCGGTTCTGCGCGCGAGCAGCGGCGCAGCACTGCTCCCGGACGATGCGCTGGAGGCGCTGATCGACCGGCTCCTCCCGCTGTCCACCGTGATCACCCCGAATCACGACGAGGCGGTGGTCCTGGCTCGGCGCGACGGATCGGCGCACGAGCTCGCCGAGGCGATCGTCGCGCGCGGCGCGCACGCGGCGCTCATCACCGGCAGCGGCAGGAGCGGTGATCATCTCTACGACGGCGCCAGGCACATGAACATCGCCGTTCCGGTGACGCAGGCGCGCGCCACGCACGGCAGCGGCTGCACGCATTCGGCGACGGTGTGCGCGCACCTCGCACGCGGCGCGGACCTCAAGACCGCGGCGCGGGCGGCTGCGGCGGCCACCGCGTCGGCGATCACACTGGGCCTCGACGACGTCGGCAGCGGTGACGGCCCGGTCGACGTCATCGGGCTTCGCGTGCACCGGGGCGCGCGTCGCCGCCCCGTACCATGACGAGTGCGGAGCGCTGACAGGTGTGCACCATCCTTCTGGCCTGGCACAACGTCAACGACGCTGACTTCGTCATGGCGGCCAACCGCGACGAGCTGATCGAGCGCCCCGCGGAGCCGCCACAGCTCCTGTTCGGCGATCCGCCGATCGTCGGCGGCCGCGACCTCCTCGGCGGCGGGACGTGGCTCGCCATCGGGGAGGGCGAGCGCGTCTGCGCGGTCACCAACCGGCGCACCGGCATCAAGGGTGAGGTGATCCGCGACCCGTCGCGGCTGTCGCGCGGCGACATCCCGGTCGACGTGCTGCGGCGTGCGGAGCGCGACGTCCCCGCGTTCCTCGCCGGACTCGGGCCGGGCCGCTACAACCCGGTCAACGTGCTGTACGTGTCCCCGTCCGCTGCGCTCGCGGCGAGTGTCGACGACAGCGGCCCGCCGCGGCTGACGGAGCTCCACATCGGATTGCACGTCCTCACGACCGGCGACATCGATGACGCGGACAGCGACAAGAACCGCTGGCTGTACACGTTCGCGGATCGCACGCAGAAGCTGGCCAAGAACGCGTTCGACCTCGAGTACGCGCTGCGCGACCTCATGTCGCGGCACGATAAGCCGAGTGACGATCCCCTGGACTGCGTCTGCATCCACGGCGACGTGTACGGCACCGTGTCTGCGGCGACGGTCATCGGGGCGCACGGCGCCGTGACGTACCGCCACGCGCAGGGCAGGCCCTGCAACACCCCCTTCTCCCTGGTCGACCTCGCCGATCTCGGCGGCTGAGGCCAGGGGGCCGACGCTACCTCCGGCGCGCGCTCGTCGCGTTGCGAAAACGGCGGGCGATCTCCGGCACGAGGTTGACCGCGACCACCGGGTGTTCCAGCAGGAACTCCCGGAGGCCGCCGGCGGGCAGCGTCACGCAGCGCAACAGCGTCTCGGCGCGCACGCTCGCGGTGCGCGGGCCGCCGTCGAGCGCCGCCACCTCACCGAAGAAGTCGCCGGGCCCGAGCGTCGCCACCTTCTCGTCGTCGATGATCACCGCCGCGTGGCCCTCGAGGATGATGAAGAACTCCGGGCCTCCCATCCCCTCGGTGACCACGCCGTGGTCGGCAAGGTAGGTGGCATCGTCGAACTGCTGCGAGATGGCTTCCAGCTCGCGGCGCGGCAGGCCGCGAAACAGCGGCATCGCCTCCAGCGTGGGGATGACGTCCTCGCGAGTTGTGCCCATGTGCCTTCCTCCTCCTGCTCGGGCTGAGGAGTTTAGTGCTGCACTCGCACTCAGTGACCTGTGGCCAGCTGCACCGCCTTGACGAGGAGCAGGAGCACCGCGATCGCGAGGTAGCTGAACAGGGCGGTCAGCGCCACCGTGCGGGCGCGTGACGCGGGCGGGCGCGTGAGCAGCGCGATGGGGGGCATGCGCCAGGTGTCGCGCTCACTGCGGTCGATCGGCGCGGCGGACTCGCTGCCGCTGCGGACGAAAAAGGCCAGCGCGGCCAACCCGGCGACAAGCAGGGCCGTCAGGGCAATGAACAGCAGACCAACGTTGATGGACGGAAAGATGGTCGTCGTGACGAGGATCAGTGACAGGACGAGCAGGACGCCGAGGATGAGGCTGGCCAGCGCGTTCAGCCAGGGCCTGTTGACCCACGGGCCCAGGACGGCGGGGTCGTTGCAGAGCAGGAGCAGAAACAGCGATGCGCTCGGCAGCAGAATGCCGGCCAGCGCCTGCACCGCGGTGGTGATGAGGCCGAGCGGCGCCGACGGAATGAGCACGATGCCCGCGGCAACGAACACCAAGCCCGCGTAGCTCGCGTAGAACGGCTTCGCCTCGCGCCACGAGCGGTGCAGCGAGTGGCGAAGACCGAACACGTCACCGAACGCGTACGAGGTCGCCAGCGTCACCGCGCTCGCGCCGATGATCGACGCGTCGATCAGCACGATGGCGAACAGCGCACCGCCCGTCGAGCTCGCGTAGCGCGCGATGCCACGCGCAACGCCTCCGGCGTCGACAAACTGACCGGCCAGCGGCGTGCCCTCAAACGCGCCCGCGGCGGCGATCATGATCGCGCCGGCGCCGAGCACAACGACGAAGGCGCCGATGACGGTGTCAGCGCGCTCGTACGGAATCCAGCGCGGCGTGATCCGCTTGTCGATCACGTTCGACTGCTGAAAGAACAACTGCCAGGGAGCGACCGTCGTTCCCACGATCGCGATGATCAGCAGGATGGACGTGGACGTGATCCCGCCCTTGATGCCGGGCACGAAGGTGTCGTGCAGGGACTGCGATATCGGCGCATGGACGATGATCACGAGCGGGATGATCAGCAGGTTGGCGATGATGAAGAGGAACATCGCGCGCTCCCACCGCTCGAAGCTGCCTGTCACCGCGATCATCACGAGGAGCACGGCGGCGACGGGCACAGCGATGTACGGCGAGAGCCCGAAGTACTCGGCGCCGAGGCTGATGCCGATGAACTCCGTGACGATCGTGAGGAAGTTGAGCGCGAAGAGGTCGACGACGGAGAAATAGCCCCAGAACTTCCCGAATCGCTCGAAGATGAGACGGGCGTGACCGACACCGGTCACCGCGCCGAGTCGCACCACCATCTCCTGGTTGACGATGAGGACCGGGATCAGCAGGATCAGCGTCCACAGCAGGCTCGTGCCATTGTTCTGGCCTGCCTGCGCGTAGGTGGAGACACCGCCCGCGTCGTTGTCGCCCACCATGACGATGAGCCCGGGCCCCATGATCGCGAGCAACGCGAGCAACCGCTGACGCCAGGTACGACGAACGCCGCGCTCAGGCGCACGAACGGTTCCGAGGGCGCCGCGAATCTCATCGGGGTGTTCCCCATCGAGAACCGCAGACTTTCTGCTCGGAGCCTGGCCCCCGTGGGCCCGCTCATCGATCTGCTGCAACCGGACCTCCAGCCCTGGAGGCGGCGAGTGCCGCTAGGAGGTCAGGGGCGCGCCGTAACCTCCACGCGGGCGTGGCTGGGGACTCTCGCCGTCGTCCATGGGTACCTCAGCACCGCCCGGCCGTGCAGCGCCTCACGACGTCAAGAGCGACCGGCGGGCTCCGGTCTCATCCACCCGCTGGGCGGGTTGATGTCCCGACGTTCAGCGTGCGCACTGCCTTACGCACCACATTCTACCCACGGGAAGCATGTTCCATCCCGAGACCTCTGTCTCAATCGCCCTCTGCTTCCGCACGCCGCCGCCACGAATCGGGCAGCATCGCCTCGAGCACGTCGTCGACGGTGATGGCGCCGATGATGTGGTTGTCGTCGTCGACGACCGGCGCGCAGGTGAGGTTGAAATCGGCCATGCGCAGCGCCACCTCGGGGAAGTCGTCATCCGGATGCAGCGACGGCTGACCGGGCTCGATGAGCGCGGTCACGCGCTCATCGTCACCGTGCTGCACCAGGGTGACGAGGGGCACCGAGCCGCACCAGCGTTGTTCCGCATCGAGGACGAACACCTCGGCGGCGACCTGCTCCAGGACGTCGGCCGTGCGCACCGCCGCGATGGCCTGCCCGACCGTCGCATCCTCTGAGACTGCGATGAAGTCCGTGGTCATGAGGCCGCCGGCGCTGTCGGAGTTGTAGCCAAGAAGGGCACGAACCTTCGCCTGCTTGCCCGCCGGCATCAGCGACAGCACGTGCAGCCGCCGGTCCTGGTCGAGCTCTGTGATCAGGTCAGCGGCGTCGTCGGCCTCCATCTCATCGAGCACGGCCGCTGCGTCCTCGTCCGAGCGGTCGCGAAGGAACTCCACCTGGTGCTCGGTGTCGAGCTCCTCGAAGACCTCGGCCTCGAGCTCGGGATCCGCATGCACCGCCGAGATGATCTCCTCGCCCTCCTCGTGCGAGGCCTGCTCCACGATGTCGGCGATCTGCGCTGGGTGCAGGCGCCGCAGGCGCAGCAGCGGCATCAGCAGGCGCGAGGTGGGCACGTGGCTGACGAACGGCTCCACGTCCTGCCATTCGACGAACGTTCGCGTCTGCTCGCTGTGCGAGCGCATGCCGACGGGCAGAAACCGTCGCAGCACGCCGCGCGGGCTCACGTCGACCCCGGCGACATGCCAGGCGCCGTTGCGGGCGAGCTCGATGTCGCGGGCCGTGATCAGCCGGCCGGTGGAGACGCGGATCATGCGGCGGTCCAGCACGTCCTGCCGGAGCAGCACCTCGCCCTGGCGGCGCTCGAACCGGAGCAGGTTGAGCGTCTCGCCGGAGAGGTGGACCATCCCCGGCGCCACGTCGGCGATGCGGTCGCGCGGCACGAAGAGCTGACGCCCGCCGATGCGTCCGACGAGCCCGGTCACGGGCGGCAGGTCGCCGTCGCCGAGCCGGACGATCACGTCATCGACGCGCCCGAGGCGTTCCCCGGCGCGGTCGACCAGCCGTCCGCCGAGCAGCTCAGCGAGCCAGAGCCGTCTGGCCGGCTCGGCCGGCTCGGCCGGCGCCGCTGCACCGGCTGGCTGTGAGGTGGCCATGTCTGCGGTGGAGTCTGACACCTGACACGGGGGGCGGCGGAATGTCCGCCCCCTGTCCGCATGCTTGCGCGACAGTGAACCGGGTGCGCGCTCTAATGTCCGTCCTCGTGCCGTTCCCTCCGCTGCGGCAGGAGACGTTGCGAACCGTCGTCGTCGTGGGGGACCACGGCGAGACCGCGGTCGCACTGCGTGACGCGCTGACGCGGTCGATGGTGGTGGTCCTTGACGCACGGCCTGCTGAGGCGGCGGCGGCGATCGCCGTCTGCCGCCCCTGCCCCTGGGCGCTGGTTTGGAGCTCGGCAGCGGACATGCCGGTGGCGCTCGAGGTGCGACCACCCACGTTCGTGCTGGTCTCGGCGGCGCACGCCGCACCGGCGGGCGTCGCGCCCTCGACCAGCTTCGCCACGCTGCGCTCGCGGCTCCGCGAGATGCTCGCCGCCGAGGTGGGAGGCATGCGCCTCGCTCCCGGGGTGGGCGTGGAGATGCCGGGCGGCGTCGTGTCGCGATCTCCATGGCTGCAGGCGCTGGTGTCGGCGCACCCGGCGGGAGTGCCGGCGCGAGCTGCGCAGGTCCGAGCGGCGCGGTCGCTGCTGCGGGCTCAAGGGGCCGGCTGGACGGTTGCGCGTGGCGCCGACGGCACCATGGCCCTGGTCCGCATGGAGGCGGCGGCGTGAGGGCGAACCCCGAGGCGCTGCTCGTCGAGGACGACTCGCGGACGCTCGAGGAGCTGCGGCTGCATTTCGCGCGCAAGCGCTTCTACCCCCTGGCGGCGCGGAGCGCCACCCGCGCGCTCTCCATGCTCGAGAACAACAGCGAGGCGAGCCGACCCGTGCTCGCGGTCGTCGACTGGGACCTGCGCCATTCGCCCGAGGCGCACGCGGGCAGGACGTCGGTCGCGGTCCTGGAGCGTCTCTCCCGTGACTTCGGCGAGTGCCTGGTCATCGTGTACTCGCAGAACATCGACACGTTCGGCGTGCGCAGCGACATCTATCGCGCGCACCCCCGGGCATGGCTGCACGACAAGCGAGACGGACTGCACTCGCTGATCGTGCGCATCGACCGCATGCTCGACCAGCAGGTGGGCGACCTCCGCGTGCACGACGGCACTGCTGTGGTGCACATGCCCACGCAGGCGGAGCATCACCATCGCGAGGCGGTGCGGCTCGTGGTCCACCACCCGGAGATCGTCACGTTCCATTCCGACACCGCGACCAAGGCGGTGCGGCGGTTCGGCGATTGGCTGGAGCATCGTGGGTCGGCGGTGCGCCTGGTCTCGCTGGGCAACCGCAAGTACCGGCTGCAGACGCCCCAGCCGGCGGCGGGCGTCGTCGCCGATGCATGAACCTGACCCTCGCTGACCTGCGCGCACTGCCGCTGGCCGGCGCGCTGCAATCGCCGGCCGGCTACGTGATCGCGGCGACGCCGGAGTGGCAAGGCGACGGGCCCGGCTCCGCCTCGTACCCGGTGCGACGCAATCGCTTGGTCGTGTGCGTGGAGCCGGCAGCACCACGATGCCTGGCACTACTGGAACGTCTGCTGAGTGAGCTCGACGCCGCCGTGGGCGACACGATTCCGCCGCAGTCTTTGCGTGTCCGCATGCTCGCAGCCTCGCTGCGGCTGGTTGCAGGCCGCAGCGTGGACCATGCGACACGTCGATCGTCACAAGACGTGCTCGAGCTGGCGCTTGCGGGGATTTCGGCGCGCACGACACTCCGAGTCGGCGTCGATGACTGCGATGACTTCGCTGTCAGCGCAGTTGAAGCAGCGGCGCTCATCCTCGTGCAGCTCGCGGCCAACGCGGAGCGACATGGCGGTGCGCGTGCGGTGCGCATCACCACAGCACCCAACGCATTCAACGTCGTCTGGCATGGCGCTGCCCCGCACGGCAGACCGGCGACAGCCCGGCGTCGTGACGACCGTGAGCGCTGGGGCATGGGCTTCGCACGCATCGCCGCCGACGCCATCGGCGCGGTGGTGCAGCCACCCTACGACGCAGGCGACGGCACGGTGGTGTCGACACTCGAGCTCGGCGTGGGCAGGCTGGCGC
>JAFALX010000041.1 GCA_019234035.1 Candidatus Dormiibacterota bacterium
CGCATCTCTCCGGATATCGCGACTCCCGGCCGGTGCGCATCGGCAACGCCGCCACCAAGCAGCTGCAGCTCGACGTGTACGGCGAGGTCATGGACACCGCGTACATCTACGCGCGGTTCGGCGGCGGCATCTCGCGTTCGCTGTGGAAGGAGCTGCGCAACGTCGTCGACCTGGCGATCAAGCAGTGGGAGCTTCCCGACTCGTCGATCTGGGAGGTGCGCAGCCCACCACGGCATTTCACCTACAGCAAGATGATGTGCTGGGTCGCGGTCGACCGCGGGTTGCGCATGGCCGAGCACTTCGGGCTGCCGCACGATTCGGCCGCGTGGCGCGCGGCGCGCCGTGCGATCCATCAGCGCGTGATCCGCGAGGCCTGGAACCCGCACATGCACTCGTTCGCGCAGACGCTGGGCGGGGACACGCATGACGCCTCGTTGCTGCGCATGAGCACCACGCGGTTCCTCCCCGCGCGTGACCCGCGCATGAAGTCCACGGTGCACGCGATCGAGCGCAACCTCGCCACCGGCGTCATGGTCCGGCGGTATCACCCCGACAAGTCCCCCGACGGCCTCCGCGGCGGCGAGGGCGCGTTCTTCATGACGTCGTTCTGGCTGGTCGACGCCCTGGCGCACGTCGGTGACCTCGAGAACGCCGAGCGGCGCTTCGAGCTGCTGCAGACGTTCGGCTCGCGGGTCGGGCTGTTCTCGGAGGAGGTCGATTCCACGACCGGCCATCTCCTGGGGAACTACCCGCAGGCGTTCACGCATCTCTCGCTCGTGGGTGCCGCCGTCAACATCGAGCGGGCACGGACGCGGCGGCTCGGCGTCCACGGGCTCAAACCACGGAAGCCGCGCGCGAGCGGCACGCGCCTGGTCCACGCCTGAGGCGGGCCGATTGCATATTTATGCATCCTGGCCGTATACTGACCGCTGCCCATGAGCTCGCCCCTTCGCGTTGCGGTGGCCGGCGCCACCGGCTACATCGGGATGCAGTGCGTCAGCCTGGCTGCCGCGCATCCGTGCATGGAGCTGACGCGCGTCATGGGGCGGAGCCACGCCGGCGAGCGGTACTGCGACGCCGTGCCGGCGAGCTCGGTGACGCTGCCCATCGAGGACACGCTGGAGCCCGACTCGGCGCAGGTCATCTTCGCCGCGCTGCCGCACACGGTGGCCGCGAGCCATGCGGCGCGCTGGCTGTCCGCGGGGGCGACCGTCATCGACATGAGCGCCGACTTCCGCCTGCATGACGCCGCCGCGTACGCCGTGTGGTACGGCATCGACCATCCGGCGCCCGCGCTGCTCGAGGAGTCGGTGTACGGGCTGGTCGAGCTGCACCGCGAGGCGCTGCGATCCGCAGACCTCGTTGCGGTGCCGGGGTGCTACCCGACGGCGACGCTGCTCGCCTGCGCGCCCGGACTTCGTGCCGGGCTGGTGGAGCTCGATGTCGTCGTGGACGCGAAAAGCGGCGTCAGCGGCGCCGGCCGCTCACCCGGCCTGGGGACCCATTTCGCCGAGGTCAACGAGTCGGTCCATGCGTACGGCGTCGGCGGCCACCGCCACAAGTCAGAGATGCTCGAACAGCTCACTGCGGTCTCGGGTGGGGAGGTGCGACTCACGTTCGTCCCACATCTGATCCCGATGACGCGGGGCATCCTGGCCACGGCGTACCTGCGCCCCGTGGCCGGCGTCACGCACGCCGCTCTCGAGGCGGCATACCGCGACTTCTGCAGCGGCGAGCCGTTTCTGCGCTACACGCCACAACCACCGGCCACCAAGACGGTGGCGGGCACCAATGTCGCCGCGGTGCACTGCGGCTGGCAGGATGGGATGGCGGTGGTGACCGTGGCGATCGACAACCTCGTCAAGGGCGCCGCGGGGCAGGGCGTGCAGGCCTGCAACGTCCGCTTCGGGTTCGGCGAGGCGACCGGTCTCGACCTGGCCGGGCTGTGGCCGTAGCGGTCCCCGTGGACGTCCAGCACTCCCCGGGCGTGTGCGCCCCGCTCGGTTTCCGGGCGGGCGCGGCCGCAGCCGACATCCGCGGCAGCGGTGACACGGAGCGGCTCGACGTGGCGCTGGTTCGCTCCGACACACGTGCATCGGCTGCCGGTGTGTTCACCCGCAACCTCGTGAAGGCGGCGCCGGTCGTGATCTCCCAGCTGACGCTGCGCCGCGGCACGCCCATCGGCGGCATCGTCCTCAACGCCGGCAACGCCAATGCGTGCACCGGCGCGCAGGGGTTCCGCGACGCGCTGCGCATGTGCGCCACAGCGGGTGAGGCGCTCGATCTCGATCCCAGCGAGATGCTGGTGTGCAGCACCGGTGTGATTGGCCGGCCCATGCCGATGGACCGGGTGGCCG
>JAFALX010000094.1 GCA_019234035.1 Candidatus Dormiibacterota bacterium
GCACGCGCGTGGCGGGCCCGCCCGAAGGTGAGCTCGTGATGCTGCTGCACGGCTTTCCGCAGTCGTCGGCGTGCTGGACCCAGGCGCTCGAGACCCTGGCGGACGCCGGGTATCGCGCGGTCGCGCCGGACCAGCGCGGCTACAGCCCCGGCGCGTGCCCCGAGGGCGTCGAGGGATACCGGATGAGTGCACTCGTCGCCGACGTGATGCGCATCGCCGAGGCGCTGGGCCACCGCCGCTTCCACGTGGTCGGGCACGACTGGGGCGCGACGGTCGCGTGGTCGCTCGCCGCCACGCGTCCCGAGCGGCTGGCCAGCCTGACGGCACTGTCCACCCCGCACACGGCGGCGATCACCCTGGCGCTGCGCGGGCCGGTGCAGCAGGCCAAGTTCGCCTACATGTGGCTGCTGCAGACGCCGTGGATCGGGGAGGCGTCGCTGACGCTCGGCGGAGGGGCGGTGGGACGGTTCGTCATCGAGCAGGCGCTCGTCGCCGGCGGGTTGCCGCAGGACGTGGCGAAGCGCGACCTCGACGCGCTGCAGGCGGTCGGGGTGACGGGCCCCCTCAACTGGTACCGCGCCCTGCGGCTGCGCGGCGAGCGCGTGCCGGTGGACGAGGTGAGCGTGCCGACGCTGTTCGTGTGGGGCTCGCGCGACGCGACGATGAGCCGCCAGGCGGCCGAGGCCACCGAGGAGTTCGTCACCGGCGAATACCACTTCGTCGACCTCGAGGGTGCGAACCACTGGATCCCCGACCTGTACTGGGACGACATCGCCGACCTGGTGCTCGAGCACATCGCGGGAGGCTGATGGGGGTCGAGGTCACCGGTGTCGCCCAGGCACGCGCCTGGCGCGGCGGCGGGCTGCCGCCGGTCGAACGGGTGCGGCCCGGCCTCTGGTCGATCCCGGTACCGCTGCCGGCCAACCCGCTGCGGTACGTGCTCGTGTACGCGCTCGAGATGCCCGGCGGCGTGGCGCTGATCGACACGGGCTGGAGCACGGACGACGTGGCGCTGCATCCGGCGGACGCCGCGCTGCTGCCGGCGCGCTTCGGAATAGACGTGCCCGAGCTGCTCGGGCACATGCGCACGTTTCTCGAGGGCTGCGGAGTCCCCGCCGCGGTGCTCGACGAGCTCACCGAGGCGTCGATGGGGGTACGCGAGTTCGTGGCGCTGGCGCAGAGGTGACGTCAGGGCCCGCCGCCGCCCCGCACGCGCGCCGGGCGGAGTGACGCCAGCGCGCCGGCGGCCAGTGCCAGGACCAAAAGCACCAGGGCCGTTGCGCGTGCGCCGGCCGCGGCTGCGCCCGGCACCACGGCGCCCTGCGTCACCACTCCGCCGGCGAGCACGTACACCAGCGCCGCGACCGCCACGCCGAGCGCGGTGCCGAGCCCGCGGGTGAGGTTGAGCAAGCCCGCCGCCCGGCCCGCGTGGGTCGGCGGGGCGGAGCCGACGACCGCGGCGTTGTTGGCCGGGATGAACAGGCCGAAGCCGGCGCCGGCGAGGCTGAGCCCGGCGAGGAGGGCGGCGGTGCCGCTCTCCGTCGCTACGAGCCCGAGCCCAATCGCCGCCAGCGCCATCCCAGAGACGGTTGGCAGCCGCGCGCCCGCGCGGTCGGCGATGCGCCCGCCGAACGGCGCGACGAGCGCCAGCGCCACTGGCAGCACCGTCAGCCGGAGGCCGGCGTCGCGGGCGTTCAGGCCGGCGCCGCTCTCGAGGGAGAACGGCACCACGAGCAGCGTGCCGAACAGCGCGGCGTACGAGAGCAGGCCGGAGGCGCACCCCAGCGTGAACGCGGGTCGTCGCAGCAGCACGGAGTCGATGACGGACCCCGGCCGGGCCCGCTGCCGCGCCACGGTGGCGGCGCCGAGCACGACCGCACCCGCGCCGGTGATCGCGACCGCCACAACCGAGAACCCCGGCTGCACTGCGAGTGACAGCGACGCGAGTGCAAGCGCGGCCGCGCCGGCGAGCAGCGCGGCGCCGGGGATGTCGATGGGCGAGGGCGGCGCGAGGTTGCGGCTCCGCGGCAGCAGCAGCCAGGCGAGCACGACGCCGGCCGCCCCCACCGGCACGTTGACCAGGAAGATCAGCCGCCAGCCTCCTGCGGCGACGAGCAGGCCGCCGATGCTGGGGCCGGCCGCAAGCCCCACCGCCTGGGCCGCGCCCTGCAGGCCGACGGCTGTGCCCAGCCGTCCTCGCGGCGCCACATCGCGGATCAGCGCGACGGAGTTGGCCTGGAGCATCACCGCGCCGACGCCCTGGACGGCGCGGAACGTGACCAGCACGCCGAGGTTCGGCGCCAGCGCACAGCCCGCCGACGCGGCGGCGAACACGGCGAAACCGTACGTGTACAGGAGCTTGCGTCCCATGGTGTCGGCGAGGCGGCCGACCAGCGCCACCACGCCCACGAGCACGATGGCGTACGAGAGGACCACCCACTCGACCGCGCCGAGCCCCGCGTGGAGGTCTCTCCCGATCGTCGGCAGCGCGACGGTCACGATGCTCACGTCGAGCTGGCCCATGAACGCGCCGATGCACACCGTCCCGACGGCGAGCCATGGCGCCCATCGCAAGCCGCGGATGACGTCGGGTCGAGGTGGTTCGGTGAAGAGGCGGCGCCAGGGGGAACCCGGCGGCGCCGCCCGGCTCACGGAGGCGAGAGGTTGTACAGGCGCGAGATCTGCGACAGCAGCTGGTCGCTGGTGAGCGCGCCGAGCTGGACGTGCAGGAGCTTGCCGCTTGCGTCGTAGAACGCGGTCACGGGCATGCCCGGCGTGGCCTCGACCGCGTCACGGAGCCCACTGAGCTCCCGTCCACCCAGGTCGCGCGCCAGCGGCCAGCCGCCGACGCCGGTCTGTCTGGCGAACGCGAGCCCGTCCCCGGTCTCCTCGGAGTCGACGCCTGCGAATCCGACGCGACCGCCCAGCCGCTGATCGGTCTGGACGAACGCCGGAAGCTCCTCGTTGCAGCTGGTGCACCAGCTGGCGAAGAAGTCGAGGACCAGCGGCCGGCCGTGGAAGCTCGCCAGCGTCATCTCGCCGGGCCCGTTGAGCCGGGGCAGCGACCATGCCGCCGGGTCGAACGAGGTCGTCGACGGCGCGGGACCTGCGCGCGTGACGAGGAACGCGACGGCAGCGACCACGACCGCCACGGCGACAACGGCGCCGGCGAGCAACGCGCGCGTCCGGCCCGGCGGGCGGTTGCTGCGCAACAGCGCCGCCATCAGGCCATCTCCAGCACGATCGAGCCGCGCCGCTCCCCGTCGCGGAGGTGCTGCAGCGCGAGGTTCGCGTCGCCGAGCGGATGGAGCTCGACCTCGGTGCGGATCGGAATCGTCGGAGCCAGCGTGAGGAACTCGCGCGCGTCCTCCCGCGTGAGGTTCGCGACGGACCGGAGCACGCGCTCCTCCCACAGGATCGAGTACGGAAAGCTCGGGATGTCGCTCATGTGGATGCCGCCGCAGACCACGATCCCGGCCGGCCCCGTGGCTCGCAGCGCGGCAGGGATCAGCGCGCCCACCGGCGCGAAGATGATCGCGGCATCGAGCGGCACCGGCGGTGCGGAG
>JAFALX010000428.1 GCA_019234035.1 Candidatus Dormiibacterota bacterium
GTCGCGCGCTTCACCGATGCGGTTGATCAGCAGCGCCTCCACGCCCGGGTGCAGGCGACGCAGCGAGGGGTTGGCCCGCACCAGCTCGTCCCAGCCGTCGAGCGAGAGCAGCGACTCGGTGGCGCCCGCAGGACTCGGATAGTACGCGCACGGCTCGCCTGAGGTCGTGTGCAGCTGGATGTACGCCATGCGCACCGGGATCGCCAGCCGGTCCCACTGGTCCTCGGTCATGACGAACCCGTCGAGGCGGTACACGTCCCTGGGGATGCGCAGGTAGCGTCGCTCCGCGTCGACGGGGAACAGCAACGCGCACGGCGTGCAGCTGCATGCAACCTGCGGGCGGTCGCGCTCGAGCAGGTGCTCGTGGCGCGGGTGGGCGCGGATCGGCTCGCTGCACAGGTCGCACCGCTCCTCGGAGTCCGCGCGACGCACGTACTTGCGCAGCGTCGCCAGTGTTCGCGCCGTCCCCTCCTCGCGCTCCGGGGTCATGCGCGGATCACCGGACGCACCGCGATGCTCGGGTGCTCGGAGGGCGAGCGAACCTGCTTGGCGGCCGTGTCGTGGGTGGTCGCACGCTGGGGCTTCGCGGGCGTGGCGGCCACCATCGGCAGCGGCTTGAGGCAGTCGATCGCCGGGGGTCCGGCGGGTGGTGCCGCGAGCCCCTCGACCTCGATTGCCTCGATGTCGGGGGCGGCGTCGTAGATCGCCTTCTCGACCGCGTTCTGCATCGTCTGCGTCGACGCCGAGCACCCGTTGCAGGTGCCCTGCAGACGCAGATGCACGGTGGCTCCATCAATCGAGAGCAGCTCGACGCCGCCCTTGTGGGCCTTCATGAACGGACGCACCGTCTCCAGCGCAGTCTCCACACGGTGTCGAAGGGGCAGCGGGTGCAACCCATGCAGCAGCAGCAGGTTGCGGACAACGTTGTCCTCATTGAGCCGGTCCAGGAGCTCGGCGCCGTCCGGTGAGTCCTCGATGACGTCAAGCACCCGCTGCAGGCCGGCGCCGTGGAGCTCCAGCACCGTTGTGAGGAGCTCCTCGGTGAGTGACTGCGCTGCCGGATTCGACAGCGCAGTCAACTCTGCCAGCACGCTCTCGACGCGAGCCATCCGATCGTCGAGTCCGCGACGGTCGGTGACGGCGCCGTGAGCAGCCATGTGTGGTCCCTGTGTCGAATGAGTGGCTACAGGCCGAACTGCGGGGAATGCTTGCGCTCCAGCACCTTGCCATCGCCCAGGTACATGTGCACGCCGCAGGGCAGGCAGGGATCGAAGCTGCGCACCGCGCGCATGATGTCGATGCCCTTGAAGTTGTCGGGCCCGTTCTCCTCGAAGATCGGCGTGTTCTGCACCGAGTCCTCGTAGGCGCCGGGGGTGCCGTACATGTCGCGCGGCGTCGCGTTCCACGGCGTCGGCGGGTACGGATGGTAGTTGGCGATCTTGCCTTCGCGGATCACGACATGGTGCGAGAGCACGCCACGCACGGCCTCGTGGAACCCGCAGCCGATCGCCTCGTCCGGCACCGTGAAGGGCGTGAAGGTGTCGGTGCGGCCCGCGTGCAGCTCCTCGAACGCCTTGTCCAGGAAGTGGAACGCGCAGGCGGCCGCGTAGGCCTGGAAGTACGTGCGCGCGCGGTCACGCTCGATGGCGTTGCTCCACTGCGGAACCTTCCACTCGAACTCGACCTCGGGCTTGCTCGCCGTCTTGGGCAGGTAGATCTTGGTGCTGTTGCCCGTGGCCTTGACGTAGCCGATGTCGACCAGGCCGGCCAGCGACGTCGCCAGCAGGCGGGCGAAGGCGCCGCCGCCGGTGTCCATGGACAGGTGTTCGCCGTTGTGCAGCCAGCGCGGGCACATGACCCAGCTGTAATTCCCGTCGAAGTCGCGCTTCTGCGGCTTGGGGATCGTGGTCTGGTTCCAGGGATGGCGCTTGTCCACCGGGTTGCCCAGCGGGTCCTTGTCGACGAAGGTCTCGCCCGACGCCTCCCAGTCCTCGTAGTAGCTGTGGCCGAGCAGGATGCGGATGTTGAGGTTGATGTTGACCAGGTCGGTGGTCACCAGCTTGCCGTCCACGACGCAGCCCGGGGTGACGAACATGTGCCGGCCCCAGTTGGTCATGTTGCGGTACTGGTAGTCGCAGTGGTCGGGGTCGTTGAACGAGCCCCAGCACACCGTGTCCATGCGACGCCGGCCCACTTCCTCGTAGCCGGGAAGCGCCTCGTAGAAGAAGTCGAAGATGTCGTCGTGCAGCGGCACGACCTTCTTCATGAACTCGGCGTAGCGCATCAGCCGCACGAGGTAGTCGGTGAAGAGCTGCTGCGTCGGGACTGTTCCGGTGCCGCCCGGGTACAGCGTCGACGGATGGACGTGCCGTCCTTCCATCAGACAGAACATCTCGCGTGTGTACCGGCTCGTGAACAGCGTCTCGCGATAGAACTCGCCGGTGAACGGGTTGAGCGCCCGCATGATGTCGGCGATCGTCCGGTAGCCGTGCTCGGACGCGTGCGGCGCGGGCGTGTTCTCGGCCTTCGCGAGCACGCTGGGGTTGGTCTCCCGGACCATCTGCTCGCAGAAGTCGACCATCAACAGGTTGTCCTGGAAGATGTTGTGGTCGAACATGTACTCTGCGGCCTCGCCGAGGTTGATGATCCACTCGGCCATGTGCGGCGGCCGGATGCCGAACGCCATGTTCTGCGCGTACGTCGCGCAGGTCGCGTGGTTGTCACCGCAGATGCCGCAGATGCGGCTGGTGATGAAGTGCGCGTCGCGCGGGTCCTTGCCCTTCATGAAGATGCTGTAGCCGCGGAAGATCGACGACGTGCTGCGACAGTCGGCGACGACGCGGTTGGCGAAGTCGATCTTGGTGAAGATGCCCAGGCTCCCGACGATGCGGGTGATCGGGTCCCACGAGACGTCGACGAGCGTCGGTGCCTTCGCCGGCGCCCGCTCCTGAGTGGTTGTTGCCATCGGCTCTGTCTCTCCTAGCTCGCTCTGTTCGGTTCGTTCGTGTCGTTCGAGGCTCGGTCGCTCAGAACGCGACCGGGCGGTAGCCGCTGGTCAGCTCGGAACCGGTGTGACGCCACTTCGGCTCCTTGTTCACCGTGTTCTGCGTGACCCTGCGCAGCGCGCGGATCGCGAGGCCGTACCCACCGATCACGGTGGTGGACACGCGCGCGCCCGGCGGCTCGTCCATGAAGGGCATGAACTTGTCGGGGAAGCCCGGCATGGTGCAGCCGATGCAGATGCCGCCCACGTTGGGGCAGCCGCCGATGCCGCCGATCCAGCCGCGCTTGGGGACGTTGCACTTCACCACCGGGCCCCAGCAGCCGAGCTTCACGATGCACTTCTCCGAGCCGTACTCGTCGGCGAAGTCGCCCTGCTCGTAATAGCCGGCGCGATCGCAGCCCTCGTGCACGGTCTTGCCGAACAGCCAGGTGGGCCACCCTTCCTTGTCGAGCGGGATCATCGGCGCGCTGCCGTCCGCCTGGTAGAGCAGCCAGGTGATGGTCTCCGACAGGTTGTCCGGATGGATGGGGCAGCCCGGCACGTTGACCACCGGGATGCCGGCCTTGGAGCGCCAGTCCCAGCCGAGGTAGTCGGCCACCCCCATCGCGCCGGTCGGGTTTCCGGCCATGGCGTGGATGCCGCCGTAGGTCGCGCAG
>JAFALX010000161.1 GCA_019234035.1 Candidatus Dormiibacterota bacterium
CCAGGGCGTCAAATGGCACGACGGCACCGCATTTGGTGCCGACGATGTCATTTACACGTGGGGCACGCGGCAGAAGCAGGGCGCAACGTTGAGCACGGTGGCCAGCACGCTCGATCACGTCACCAAGGTCGACGACTTCACCGTGGACTTCATCACCACCGCGCCCAACTACCGCCTTTCCCAGCAGATCGTCCATCCCGAGGGTGCGATCGTTCAGGTGGGCAAGAACTTCGACTCGTCGCCCGCGATCGGGACCGGTCCGTTCAAGGTGGTCGACTACACGCCGCAGCAGAGCGCAGACTTCCTGCGCTGGGACGGTTACTGGGGCCAGAAGGCGCAGGTCGCGGGCATCAACCTGCGATTCATCCCCGACGACCAGACCCGCATCCAGGCGTTGGAGTCCGGGCAGGTCGACTTCATCATCGGCCTGCCGGCGCTGTCGGTCGCGCCGATTCAGGCGAACTCGAAGTTCAAGGTCGTCGAGGCCAAGCAGGGTCGCAACCAGCTGATCTACATCAACAAGAGCGGCAATGCGCCGCACGCCATCGGCGCCGATCCCGCGGTCCGTCAGGCGGTCACACTCGCGATCGATCGCACCGCGTACGTGAAGACCGTCTTCGACAACAACGCGGATCCGGGCCACTGGATGGCGCCTCCGTTCGTCCTCGGCTCGGCGGCGAACCTGGTGAGCGCTCCCGCCTTCAACCAGGCGAAGGCCAAGCAGGTGCTCGACGCAGCGGGCTGGACCGCGGGGTCGAGCGGCATCCGCGCGAAGGGTGGGCAGACGCTGGCGCTCGACCTGATCGGATGGGCCGAGGTCACCAATCAGGCGTTCCAGTTCCTGCAGTCGCAGCTGCAGCAGGTGGGCATCCAGGTCAACATCAAGCAGGCCGCGGACACCCCCACCTACAACAACTACTACAAGAACGTGCAGTTCGACCTCGACCTCGAGGTGCCGAACCAGAACGACGCCAACCCGGCGTTCCTGCCGGTCCTGCGCATGTACTCGAAGAACTCGGGAACCGGGAACTTCGCCCCCGGCGGACAGTTCGACGTCCTCGCCGCGCAGTCGTTCACCGCAACAACCACCGCCGAGGTGCAGCAGCTGGCGGGCCAGATGATGCAGGAGCTGATCAACACGGACTACGTCGTCGTGCCGGTGGCCGGCGTGCGCCGCCTGTTCGGCATGAGCTCGAAGATGAACCTGCTCGACCCGCATCCGTCGCTGACGAACCAGACCTGGGTCTCGCTGGTCCAGTACAAGTAGAGGGCTCTCCCTACGCTGTTCCGCGCACCCTACGCGAGAATCTCGATGTGGCTGGCGTAGGGAGTGGGGTAGGGAGAGGGAGCGGGTGATGCGCGGGTATGTGCTGCGGCGTCTGCTGCTCATCATCCCGACACTGTTGCTGCTGGTGCTCGGCACGCAGTTCCTCGCCACCCTCGCGCCGGGTGATCCTGCGGAGAACTACGCGCGGCTGCACTCGACATCCGGGGTGGCTACCCCCGCGCAGATCGCGCACGCGCGGGTCCTGCTCGGCCTGAACCGCCCGTTCTTCGTGCGCTACGTCGCCTGGATCGCCGGCGCCGTGCACGGCGACCTCGGCGTCTCGTTCACGCGCAACACACACGTCGCCGCCGAGATCGGGAGCCGGCTCGGCGCCACGCTCGAGCTCGCGCTCACCGCGCTGGGGCTCACCATCATCGTGGCGACCCCGCTGGGCGCGTTCGCGGCCATGCGGCACGGCAGCTGGTTCGACCACACGCTGCGCGCGGGAAGCCTGCTGCTCGCCTCCATCCCCGGGTTCTTCCTCGCGTACGTGCTCATCGAGGTGTTCGGCACGCAGCTCAACCTGCTGCCGGTCGCCGGGCGCGAGGAGGCGTCGAGCATCGTGCTTCCCGCGGTCGCGCTCTCCGCCGGCGGCATCGCGACGGCGTCGCGATTGCTGCGAGCGAGCATGCTCGAGGTCCTCGGCGAAGACTACATCCGCACGGCACGCGGCAAGGGGTTGTCATCGGTGCGGGTCGTCGCGCGGCACGCGCTGCCGAACGCCGCGCTGCCCGTCATCACCGTGCTCGGCACGTTGCTCGGCTACCTGCTCGCCGGCTCGGTGGTCATCGAGACCGTGTTCGCATGGCCCGGCGTCGGGCAGCTCCTCGCCGAGGCCGTGGCAGAGCGCGACTATCCGACCATCCAGGGACTCGTCGTCATCGCCGGCGCGTTCTTTCTCATCATCAACCTGCTCGTCGATCTCTCGTACCGCTTCCTGGACCCGCGCGTGCGGCTGGCGAAGCAATGACGGCGCAGGAGGCGATCGCGTGGAGCGAAGCAGTCGCGGCGGTGCCGGAGGGTCGTCGCTGGAGGCGGCTTCGCGTGCTGCTCCGCGACCGCGCCGCCGTCGCCGGCGCGGTGCTGCTCCTGCTCTTCGTGCTGGCATCGATCTTCGCGCCGCTGCTGACTCCATACGGCCCCAACACCACCGACTTCACCAACACGCTTTCGGGCCCGGGCGTGCATCACTGGTTGGGCACGGACGACCTCGGGCGTGACGAGCTGACACGGATCCTGTATGGCGGGCGCGTGTCGATCGGGATGGCAGTGGTCGCGGCCACGCTCTCGGCGGCGATCGGACTCACGCTCGGGCTCATCTCGGGGTACTTCGGCGGCGTGTTCGACCTCGTGCTGATGCGCGTCGTCGACGGGCTGCAGGCGCTGCCCGGGTTGCTGCTCGCATTCGCCGTCGCGGGATTGCTCGGCGCCGGCCTGCTCAACATCGAGATCGCCGTCATCGCGGTGTGGTGGACGGGATACGCACGAGTGGTGCGCAGCATGGTGCTGTCGTTGCGCGAGCGCGCATTCGTGGAGGCCGCCCGGGGCACCGGTGCAACCAACCGCATGATCATCATTCGCCACATCCTGCCGAACGTGGTCGGGCCGGCCACGGTGCTCGCGACACTCGAGCTCGCGCACGTGCTGCTCGCACTGGCGGCGTTGTCGTTCCTGGGACTCGGCGTGGCGCCGCCGACGGCGGAGTGGGGCACGATGCTCTCACAGGCGAAGGACTTCTTCGACCGCGCGCCGCAGCTGCTGATCTATCCCGGGCTCGCGATCACGCTGGTCGCGCTGGCGTCGAACCTCATGGGCGACGGGCTGCGCGACGCGCTGGATCCGCGGCTGCAGCGAGACGTGACGGTGCGCTGCGTGGCCGCGCGATGACGGACGCCCCTCGCCGGCTCAGCCTCCGGCTTCGGAGGTTCAACCACGCGACGTATTTCATCCTCGAGTTTCGGAGGTTCAACCACGCGCGTATTTCGCGATTGCAAGTGGCGCGAAGATCGCGATCAGGCCCACCGACCAGATGAGCGCACGAATCACGAAGTACGACGTCGGATGGCCCAGCAACGCCTCGGCGCCGTGGCCGTCGGCGAGTCCGCGCACGGCGTTGACCATCACCGTCACCGGCTGGTTCTCCGCGAACCCACGCATCCACGAGGGCATC
Source organism: Candidatus Dormiibacterota bacterium (assembly GCA_019234035.1). GTDB lineage: Bacteria > Chloroflexota > Dormibacteria > Aeolococcales > Aeolococcaceae > JAFALX01. The sequence goes on from JAFALX010000161.1 coordinate 3,498, forward strand.
GTCGCGACGGGGATGTACGCCGACGACACGAACGTGAACGGGAAGATGATCAGCGCACCGCCCTGCGCCGCCTGCGCGGAGCCGGCGAACATGCCCATCAGCAGGAACAACCACTCGAACACGAGCCCGAACAGGACCACCAGGCCGGCTGCGGCGAGCGCACCCTGCCACGAGCCGTGCAGACGAAACCCGACGGCGAATCCGAGTCCGATCGTGATCGCAAGGCTCCAGAACTGCAGCCCCGTGTCGGCGAGCGCACGCCCCACGAGCACCGCGCTGCGCGGAATCGGCAGTGACTTCAGCCGCGCGATGAGCCCGCTGTTCATGTCCTCGGCCATGCCCACCGACGAGTACATCGCGTTGAAGAGCACGCCGGTGGTGATGAAGCCGGGCACCACGAAGTCGACGTAGTCGATGCCGCCCGTGGCGATCGCGCCGCCGAACACGTAGCGGAAGATCAACAGGAACATCGCGCCCTGCAGCGTGCCCACGACGACGTACTGCGGTGTGCGGATGAAGTTCAGCAGCACGCGGCGTGCGATCTGCTGTGCCGAGACGATGAGGCCCGCCGCATTGTCACGCGGCAGCGCGATGGGGAGGCTCATGCCACCTCCTCCTGGCGTGCACCCGTGAGTGCGAGAAACGCTTCATCGAGCGTGGGTTGACGGACGGAGACCTCGTCGATGGCGATGCCGGTGTCATCGAGCGGCCGCAGCGCCGCGAAGACCCGCTGCGTTGCGACGTCGAGGCGCACGCGCACGCTGCGCGTGGGGACGTCGATCGACGGCGCGTCGGCGCCGAGCACCTGCAGTGCCGCGGTCACGCGCGGCAGCGAGTCCGCGTCGCGCACGTGCACCTCGACGACGGTGCTGCCGGCACGCTGCTTCAGCTCGCGCGGCGTGCCCGACGCCACCACGCGGCCGTGGTCGACGATGGCGATGCGCGAGGCGAGATGGTCGGCCTCGTCGAGGTACTGCGTGGTCAGCAGCACGTCGGTGCCGTCGGCGACGAGTGCGCGGATCACGTCCCACAGCTCATTGCGGCTGCGGGGGTCGAGCCCAGTCGTCGGCTCGTCCAGCAGCAGGATCGCCGGACGCCCCACCAGGCTTGCGCCCACGTCGAGACGGCGGCGCATCCCGCCGGAATAGGTGCGGACCAGGCGGTCGGCCGACTCGGTCAGCCCGAGCCGCTCGAGCACGGCGGCGGCGTTGCGGCGCGCGTCCGATCGCGACTGGCCGAACAGCCGGGCGATCATCTGCACGTTCTCGCGGCCGGTCATGGTCGGCTCCACCGCCGCCGACTGACCCGCCAGCGCCACGAGGCGGCGAACCATCGCCGGCTGCCTGGCCACGTCGTATCCGCCCACGGTGAGGTGACCGCCGTCCGGCCGCAGCAGGGTGGCAATCAGGTTGATGAACGTGCTCTTGCCTGCTCCGTTGGGCCCGAGCACGGCGAGCACCTCCCCCGAGTGGACCGACAGGTCCAGCCCGTCGAGGGCGCGCACCTTGCCGAAGGTCTTCACGAGGCCATCGGCCTCGACGATCAGTCTGGCTGTCACGAACGCCTCCTCACGGTTCACAGTGACTAACGGGAACGTTGCGCACAATAGGCTAACACTGTTAGGCTTGTCAAGCGCCCTGACGCCACAGTGGACCCTTTTGGGCGAACATTGAGGACACCCATGCAGCAGCCGGCAAACGAGCCCTCCGGGCTCAACCGTCAAGCGGTGGTCGATGCCGCCCTCGAGCTGCTGGCCGAGTCGGGCATCGACGGGCTCTCGATGCGAGCCCTGGCCGATCGACTCGGCGTCAAGGCCGCCTCCCTCTACTGGCATGTGCGCGACAAGCAGCAGGTGCTCGAGCTGCTGGCCGACGCGCTGCTCGGTCGCGTGAGCGTGCCCTCCGGGGCTTCCGACTGGCGCGACCAGGTCCGGGCCGCGTGCGCGCAGCTCGCGGACCTGCTCGCGGATGAAGCCACGGCGGGCGCGGTGATCCTGGCTGCACTCCCGGTCATCCAGCGCAGCGGACTGACCACGCAGCTCACCCGTGTGCTCGCGGACGCAGGCCTCCCGGAGGCCGGAGCTGCGGCGTTCGCCCTCATCGTCGATGTGGCGGCCACCGCAGGGCTCGCCGGGCCGGCCGTGTTCGAGGAGCACCCGGCGATGACGCTGGCGATCGACACCGGCTCGTGGCGGGTGACCGTCCGCGCCGGCACGGCCGGCATGGTCGAGCCCGCGGCGTCGGTCGGCGGGGGCGGGGCGGCGTCGGTCGAGGTCCGCGACGGCCGCGCCATCGTGCGCAGCCGCCGCGGCGGCAATCGCGGCGCCGTGCTCCTCAACCCGCGCTGCACCTGGCACGTCAAGCTGCACGGCGGTACCTGGAACAACGTCCTCGACCTCACCGGCCTGCGCGTCGCGGGCGTCGAGCTCGACAGCGGCGCCGGCAACGTGTCCATGACCCTTCCCGCCCCCGAGGGCGTGGTGCCGATCAAGGTCAACAGCGGGCTGGTGGGTGTCGCGCTGCACCGGCCTCTCGGCACCGCCGCCGAAGCGATCGTGAAATCAGGGTCGGTGAAGCTTCGGTTCGACGGCCAGCCGATGAAGGCGACCGCGATGGACATGCACTGGGAGAGTCCGGGGGGCGCGAGCGCACGCGACCGTTATGAGGTCACCGTGCACAGCGGCTGCGTGCGGGTGTCGCTGGACTCCAGCGCGCCGGCGTCTCGGCCGGTGCGGCCGCAACCTGCGGCCGGGGGGGACGGCGTTCCCGCTGCATCGTGGGCACCCGCGGTGGTCGAGATGATGATCGACGGCATCTCGCGCCGCCTGCAGCCGGCGAAGTCCTGACGGCCCACTGGGAGACCGGGCGCGCAGGGATTGCCGCCGGTCGCGCCGTCGTTGGCGTTACGGCGACGACTCCCACGCACGTTCGGCATCGTCCAGCTTGCTGCGAAGCGCCTCCTCCGTCCTGCGAAAGCCTTCGGCCGCCGTGTAGTCCTCGCGGGTGGCCGCCTCGCGTTTGGCCATCGATGCGGCGTGCAGCTCTCGCCGGAGTGCAACGAGAGCTTCTGGGGGCGTGAGCGCGCCGATGAGCCGCGCTTCGTCGGTCCCGAGCGACTCCAGCACCTGCTTGATGCGCTCGTCGTGCATCTTCACGATGGCGCGGACCACGTGCTCCATCGACATCTCGGTCACGGCGTCCGACACCATCTCCGCCGTCGCCGCAGAGGCGATGACGTTCATGAGTGCCGACGGCGTGCCGCCCGGCCTATCCGGCGGGCCACGGAAGGCGGCGGCACGTCCGGCGCCGCTCGCCGCCTCGTGTGCGCCGCTCTCTTTCACGGCGGCGATCGTTTCCCGCAGCACGTCGAGCGTCGCACCCATGTCAACGAGGACGTGCGCCGCGATGCCCTCTCCTTC
>JAFALX010000193.1 GCA_019234035.1 Candidatus Dormiibacterota bacterium
CTCCTCATGCGATGGGCAGGATGGCCGGCGGAGCAGACGGTGCTCGAGCTGAACGGCCGGGAGCGGATCGCCGCGCGGTGCCGTCTCGCGACGGTGCTCGCCGACTACCGACGTGCAGGTGTCCGCTTCGCGTTGAGCAACGTTGCATCGGCGTCGAGAGCCGCCAGGTTGCTCGGCGCGTTGCAGCCTGAGTTCGTGAAGCTCGACCGCACCCTCACGGTGACGTCGCGCGAGGCGTCGTCGGCCAACGCCATCGAGGTTTCGATCGCATTGGCCCGGGCCTGCGGAGCGACGCTCATCGCCGAGGGCCTCGAGGACTGGGACGCCATCGAGCGGATGCGGGCGCTGGGCATCGAGCTCGGCCAGGGTTTCAGTGTGGGTCCGCCGCTGCGCGCGGGCGAGGTCCGCGATGCGCTCGAGGCCAGGATCGTGGCGATGCGGGCTGGTGGCTGCGAGGATCTCCCGTCCGATCGCCACGGGTCACAGCTGGCCACCCTCGAGGAGAGGAGGAGCGGAGTGGATCCCCGCGCTGCTCGACGGTGTACGACCCACGCGCTTCTCTCGTGGCAGGCGAGAAAGAACGTGGAGGCCGTCCTGACGCGACTGGTGCGGACGCGGTCGGCGATCGAGGAGTCACGAGCGGCGATGCGCCCGCGCCAGGTCGCGTCCGATCCTGAACGGCCACGTGAGCAGTGACCGAGGCGGTCGAAGGTCAGGTGGCGACTGGCCGTCCGGACAGGTCGACGGAACGCGGCCGGACTCACCATGGGCGTTCGGAGATCGTGATAGGCGGCGGTACTGAAGTCTGCTTGTGGGAAATCGGCGCTGCGTGATGAGAAGTTCCGTCGTCGCACTCGCGGTGGCGACGTTGGCCGTCCTGGTGGCAGGGACCGTGGGCGGGACACGAACGCCGGACGATCCGTTCCGCTGGCTCGAGAACGTGGACAGCCCCCGCGCGCTGGCGTGGGTTGCGACCCAGGATGCCGCAACCATGCGGGTGTTCCAGCACGATCCACTCTTTGCGACGAACCTGGACGTGGCCAGGGCGGAGGGCAGCTCGGCCGACCGCATCCCCGCGCCCTCCATCCTGGCGGGCCAGGTGTACAACTTCTGGCAGGACTCCACCCACGTCCGGGGCATCTGGCGGAAGACGACGGTGGCCGATTACGAGGCGGCGCACCAACACTGGACCACCGTCATCGATCTGGACGCCCTCGCGGCAAGCGAGGGGCGCAACTGGACCTGGGGAGGCATCGACTGCTCCCCGGCCACCGAGACCCGGTGTCTGGTCGAGTTGTCCGAGGGCGGTGAGGACGCCCGGACGCTGCGCGAATTCGACCTGACCACCGATCGATTCGTCTCGGATGGGTTCGTGCTCCCGCGCGGCAAGCAGAGCGTCGCCTGGGTCGACGACGACACCCTGCTCGTCTCCCGAGAATGGCGACCCGGCGAAACGACCGCCTCGGGCTATCCCTACATCGTCAGGCGATGGCGCCGCGGGCAGCCCCTCGATGCCGCGGTCGAGGTCGGTCGGGGCGAGAGGACGGACGTCAGCGCAGATCCCGCCGTGCTCTCCGACGGCGCGGGGCATCGGTTGGCGCTGATCTCGCGCAACCCGACGTCTCTCGAGCACGAATACCGAGCTGTCACCGCAGGCGGAACGGAGCTGCTGGCTCTGCCGGCGAAATCGACGCCGGAAGGACTGGTGGCCGGCCGGATCCTGTGGTCGCTCGACCAGAGCTGGACGATCGGCGCGACGACATTCCCAGCGGGCTCGTTGGTCAGCCTCGACCTGGCTGCCACGCTCGCCGACCCCGAACACCCGAAACCCGTTCCCGTCTACGTGCCGGGCCCGCTGGACACCCTGCAGGACATCGAGACGACCCGCGACGACGTGGTGATCACCACCCTGCACAACGTTCGGGGCCGCGTCGCGGTCTACACCCCGCGACCCGGCGGGGCCTGGTCGGCACGAGAGGCACCGCTGCCGGACAATGCGACCATCGAGGTCGACACAACGGACTCCCACGGCGCTCTCGCATACCTGGCGGTGGCATCGTTCATCACCCCGCCCACGTTGTGGCATCTCGACACCGGGACAGGGCAGCTGCACCCGGTGAGATCCATGCCCGCGCATTTCGATTCGTCTCGGGATGTGGTGGAGCAGCTGGAGGCCACCTCACCCGACGGCACCAGAGTTCCCTACTTCGTCGTGCACCGCGCCGGAATGCGGCTGGACGGGTCCAACCCGACCATCCTGTACGCCTACGGTGGTTTCGGCGCGTCGCAGACCCCCCTCTACAGTGCCATGCTGGGCAGGCTCTGGCTGGCGCGCGGCGGAGTGTACGTGTTGGCGAACATCCGCGGCGGTGGCGAATTCGGCCCCGCGTGGCACGAGGCCGCGATCACCACTCACCGCCAACGCGCCTTCGACGACTTCGCCGCCGTCGGCCGCGACCTGATCGCGCGCAGGATCACCGCACCCCGCCACCTCGGCATCGAGGGCGGCTCCAACGGAGGCCTGCTGATGGGCGTCGAGTTCACCCAGCATCCGGATCTGTGGAACGCGGTGGACATGCAGGTTCCCCTGCTGGACATGCTGTCCTACGAGCACATCGAGGCGGGGGCGTCCTGGGCGGGCGAGTACGGCAGTGTCGCCAACCCCGACCAGCGCGGCTTCCTCGCGTCCATCTCCCCGTATCAGAACCTCAAAGCCGGGGTGACCTACCCGGAGCCGCTCATCTGGACGACCACCAAGGACGATCGCGTCGGCCCGCAGCACGCCCGGAAGTTCGCCGCCAAACTCGCCGCGCTGGGCGATCCCTACCTGTTCTACGAGGTTCGCGAGGGCGGCCACGGCTCCGGCGCCACCATCGACGAACGCGCGACCACCGCCGCCCTCGAATACACCTACTTCGTGCGCCGGTTGATGCAGCCCGCGGGTACGCCCTGAACCCTCTCACGCCACAGACACCTGCTCGGAGCCCCGCCACATCACACATGGCCGGGTGGAATTCCCCGATCGTACAGTCCCGAGGCCCCGCAACCGGCGCGACCGTGGTCACCACAGACGTCGGGCGACCACTCGTCACCTGGTTCGGTGCACGCGCCGCACACCGCGATGTCGCCCGGCCTCGAGAGATTCCTGAGCAGCGACCTCTGAGCTGCCTCACGCCACGTGCCCGGAGGACAAGACGATGAGCGTGAGCATGACGTACGACACCAGGGCAGACGCCATCTACGTCCACCTCACCAGCGCGGACGGCACCGCCGCCGCGACGACGGAGCTGGGCGACGGGCGCAACGTCGATTACGACGCTGACGGCGAGCCGATCGGCGTCGAGCTGCTCGCGGTCAGCCGGGGCGTCGACCTTGCCGGGCTGCCCCACGCGGCGGACATCGCCGTGCTCCTCAGAGGGCTGACCACCATCCGGACCCGCCGCCTGACGTCCGTCAGTGCGGAGTACCGACGGTTGCGGTGGCGGGATGGAGGGTGAGCTTCATCAGGTACACCTCGTACGGGCCGAACTGGGACATGGTGAAGTAGATGTCAGGGCCGGTGTCGAGCGGGATCATGTAGGGCGCGTACAGCTCCGGATGCTCGGCGGCGGTGGCGACGACCTGCTCGTCGCCCCACGGCCCCGTGATCTGCGGCGCGGTCCGCATCACGATCGCCGCTCGGCTCTCGTCGAGGTACATCATCAGCCAGCGATGGAGCGTGTCGCTCCACCGTACCGACAACTCACCCACCGGGGCAGGGACCACCGCCGCCGCGGCGCGTGGATCGGCGCTCCACGCCAGGCCGTCCCAGTACCGGTACGCGTCGAGCTGGAGCATGTCGGCCTCGGGGACACGGGCGAGCTCGGCGTTCCCGAAGCGACCGCCGGGGATGCCGAAGAGATAGACGTACCCGTCGAGAGCGACCATCGCCACCTG
>JAFALX010000246.1 GCA_019234035.1 Candidatus Dormiibacterota bacterium
TCCACGAACCCGGCTCCGACGAGCTCGCCGTCGACGAACTCTGCGCCCGCGACGCCGCTTCCGACCGGTGAGACGGCGACGCTGAGCAACAGCGCGAGCGGCACCACCACCTACGTGCGCGTCGGGGCGGTCGTCTACGTGACGCTGACCGACGCCCCGCCCTATCGGTTCACGGCCCCGTCGTCGAGCGATCAGACCGTGTTGGGCACCGTCGCGTCGACGCAGACGGCCGCGGAAGCCACCGCTGAGTTCCGCGCGCTCCAACCCGGCACCGCGACGATCAGCGCGACCGAGAACCCCGTGTGCCTGCCGCAGTGCGGCCTGCCCTCACGGCTGTGGGGGGCGACGGTGGTCGTCACCCCCCACCCCGTTCCCTGATGCAGGGTTAGAACGCGGTCGCCGAATGACTGCGGGTGTGGGCCTGGCCGCCGCCCGAACCGGGCGTATGCGTCCCGCCGGGAGCCGCCAGGCCGCCAGGCAGCGTGTACATCGCTTCGTTGAGCGTGCTGCCCGATGCGGGCTGACCGACGGCGAACACCGACCACGCCTTGCCGGCCATGAACGACGCGGAGATGTAGTCGCCGACCATCGGTCCCTGGGTGGTCGGGGCGAGCTCACTCAGGGTCATCGGCCCCGCCACCTGCGTGGCGGTGCCCCAGCTCGTGCCGCCGTTGGTCGAGGAGATGAAGCCGACGTCCAGCTGACACGACGTGCACGACGCGACCGGGTAGTAGTAGTAGTAGAGGCCGAGGTGCGCTGACGACCCGCTGGTGCTCCGGTCGACCGCCAGGCCGGGGATGAAGTGGTCGGCACCGCTGGTGGTCGCATCAATGGGCACGCGGGTGACACTGCTCCAGCTCGTGCCGTTGCTCGACTTCGACATCACGATGTCGTTCGACGTGCACCCGCTGCGGAAGCGGCAGTCCTGCCAGACCACGTAGACGCGGCCCGATGAATCGATCTCGGCCGAGGGCAGCGGCTCGGTGCGAAGGCCGCCGGCCGCGGCATGGTCGGAGACCGATGAGATCGCGCGGCTGGAGTTCCAGCTGCTGCCACCGTTGGTCGACACGAACGCCCGCATCTGCGATGCGGAATCGGCGAAGTACGGGACGATGACGGTGCCGTTCGGCTGCACCAGCGGCTGGCCGCCGAGGCCATGCGCGTTGTCAGACGTGCCGCGCGCCGCGGACCAGGTGGCGCCGCCGTTGGTCGACGTGATCATCCGCAGCAGGTTGCTCTGCGTGTTGTCGTCGAACTCGATGTAGCAGTTGCCGTAATGGGAGCTGGCCGGCGTCGTGTCGCACACGATCCACGACTTGTCAAAGTCGTCTCCTGTTGACGTGATCGCCTGGACCGCCGGGCTCCACGTCACGCCGTCCGGCGAGGTGTTCACCGCGACGCCGAGGGCGGTGACGCTCGAGTTGATGGTCAGCGATTCGGCGATCCAGAGGCCGGCCTTCGGGTCGTAGGCGACTGCCGGGTCACTGACGCGCGCCCAGCCGAGATTCGGGCTGCCGCCCTGCACCGTGGTCAGCCCGGGGAGCAGGCCCTGGGTCCACGAGGCGCCGCCGTTTGTGGTGGTCGCGAACCCGATGGCATCAGCGCCGCCGTTGTTGAAGCGACCAACCTGGAAGACCGACACCATCGTCGATCCGTTCGACAGCGTGTCGGGCTCGACCTGCGTCGCGTGCTCGGCGTTCGGGTCGGTGAACGGATCGCTGCTGAGCTGCACCAGTCCGGGCGGGCCCGTGCCAGTCACCGTCAGCGACACCGTGGCCTGATGCGAGGCCGTGCCCTCAGTGCCGGTCACCGTCAGCGTGTAACCACCGGGTGCGGCGGTGCCTGCATTCACATTGAGCGTGGTGCTGCCGCCCGCTGTGACACTGCTCGCAGCCAGCGACGCCGTGGCGCCACTCGGGGTCCCGCTCAGACTCAGCGAGACCGTGCCGGCGTTGCCGGAGACGACCGTGGTGCTGATGGTCGAGCTCCCAGAGGCGTTTGCCGCAAGTGTCAGGCCGGTCGGGTTGGCGGCGATGGAGAAGTCGTTCGGCTGCACCGTCAGTGACACGGTGGTGGAGTGCGTCGCCGCCCCCTCCGTACCGGTCACCGTGAGCGTGTACGTGCCAGGAGCAGCGGTGCCCGCGTTGACGTTGAGCGCCGACGACGAGCCGGCGGTCACGCTCGCGGGTGTGAGTGATGCGGTCGCGCCCGAAGGCGTGCCGCCGACGGTCAGCGATACCGTCGCGGCCGACCCCGAGGTGACGGCTGTGCTGATGGTGGAGCTGCCTGCAGCTCCCTGCGCCAGCGACAGGCTCGTTGGATTCGCGCTGATGGAGAAGTCGTTGCCGACAACGGTCAGCGAGGCAGACGTCGAATGCGTCGCAGACGTCCCAGTGCCGGTGATGGTGATCGGGTAGGTCCCGGGCGGTGTCGTTGACGACGTGGTCACCGTCAGCGTCGAGCTCCCGCCCGAGGTGACGCTCGCCGGATTGAACGCAGCGGTCGCACCGGACGGCAGGCCGCTCGCGCTGAGTGTCACGTTCTGCGCCGATCCGCTCGTGACGGCGGTGGTGATCGTGCTGGTCGCGCTGCCGCCCTGGGTGACGGAGGTCGGGCTGAACGCGCCGGCGCTGATGCTGAAGTCACTCGGCGGGGGGCCATTCGGAGTGACCGACACGTCGTCGAGGTACATGTACGTCAGATCGCCGTAGCCGTCACCGTGCGCGTTGAAGTACAGCTCCACGTTCTGGCCGGCGTACGGCGTCATGTCGAACGTCACCTGCGTCCAGGCCTGCGCGTTGCTGCAGACCTTCATGACAGACGCCAGCGTGTTCCCGGAGGTGTCGCGGATCTGCGCCTCCTGCCAGTCGTACGTGATCGTGTCGGTGGTCGACGGCCAGTACCAGTAGCTCAGCGTCGAGCCTCCCGCCGGTACGCTGATCGTCTGCGTCAGGCTGCTGTCACCATTCGGCTCAGGCTCGGTGTTGGCGCCGAGCAGCGCGGAGTAGCTGCCGCTGTGCGTCGGTGTTGTGACCACTGCCGGCGAATACACGCCGCCCGTGGTCCAGCTGCTCAGGCTGCCGGTCTCGAAGCCGCCGTTGGTCACGACGGCGCCGCCGCCGCTGCCGGTGACGGTCAGTGAGACCGTGGTGGCGTGCGTCGCCGAGCCCTCCGTACCGGTGATGGTCAGCGTGTAGCTCCCGGGTGTCGCCGTTCCCGCGTTGACGTTCAGCGCGGTGCTGTTCCCGGCGGTGACGCTGCCGGCGGCCAGCGACGCGCTCGCACCGGCGGGCGTTCCGCTCACACTCAGGGACACCGTCCCGGCTGCGCCCGACGTGACCGCGGTGCTGATGGTGGAACTGCCCGCTGCGTTCTGCTGCAGCGTCAGGCTCGTCGGGCTGGCACTGATCGAGAAGTCATTGCTCACCGTGCCGCCGCAGCTCGGGAACTTGAACGAGCCGACGCGCGTATGCCAGTTGAAGTCGCCGTTGGAGGGGATGTACTGGTTGACGTACCAGAACGTGCAGTCGTCGCTCGGGTCGACCGACATCCCGCTGTAGTCGCCCCATCGGTTGCCGGGATTGCCGACCGACGGAATCTGCGAGCCGCCACCGGTGTACAGGGTCGTCTCACCCTGCGGCAAGGTCCCGGCCGGGTCGGAGGCGAGCCGCCCTGTGTACGCAATGCCCGGGTGCAACGACGAGCTCGAGGTGCTGTAGCCAAGCGCGACGTCGCCCGACTTGTCCATGCCGATCGACGGCATCCACCGATACGTGCTGTTCGGAGCGTACGTACCCGACTGGAACATTCCAAGCGTGGATCCGCTCGGACGGAGCTCGTACCAGTTCACGCCGACCGAGCTGCCCGCCACCACGGAGTGCGTGACCATGATCGACTCGTGGTCGCCGAAGTTCCGGTACGGCAGGTCGTACATCAGCCGGTCACCGAGCGAATCCAGCTGCTGGCTCGTGCCCGACTGCGGGATGCACGTACCCTGGCCGCCACATGCTTCGCTGAACCCACCCGGCACCGCGAGGTTGGTCTGCGCGCTGAGCGTCGAGTTCGCGGGGGTGTTCCAGTCGACGTGCAGCTGCCAGTACGCAAGCGCGTTCGATGTCGTGGGCGAGATGCCCACGAGCCACTCCGGCGTGCCGGCCGCGGGTGGCGTGGTGCCGTTGAGGGTCGCCGGGAGCACGGTGTTCTCACCGCTCGAGTTGAGGGAGAAGCACTGCGAAGAGGCCGCAGCCCCGGTGAGCATGGCGGCGCGGTTCAGCGCGCAGGTCTCCTCGCCGAGACCCGTTGTGCCGCTCGCGTTGAAGCGGTTGACCGTGAGGTAGTACCCGTCGGGCCACACCCCGAGCTTCGGATAGTCAGGGAAGTCTGCGTACTGGAAGCTGTACCGGTTCCACGATCCGGTGGCGTCGGCGCTCGTCGATACGGCCACGCAAACATAGAAAGGCTGCGTTGAGACCTCGAGCTGCTCAACGACCCAGCGCTGCGACAGCGTGTCCCACTGGACGGTGCCATCACCGTCGTTGTTCGACTGGCAGGAGCCGCCGAACCCCGACCACAGCGTGTTGGTGTTCTCCGGGCCGAGCAGCAACCCGCCGCTCTTGTTGTAGACCGCAATCTGTGCATTGACGATCTCGAAGAACTGCGTCGTGCCGGCGGCGCCGGTGCTGTCCGACGGGATGACGCCCGAGTTGTCCGGGACACCGTCGAAGTTGTTGTTCGCTGCAGGCGCGTTCGCCGACGGCGCGAGGCCGCCGCTTGTGTCAGCCGACCGCGGTCCCTGGGGGCCTGGCGCCTTGTGCTTCACCGTGTGCGTCGTCGTCCTTGTCGTCCCCGGCTTATACGAGTGCAGAGGCCGCGATGTGTCGTGGTGGGTATCCGATGAGACGACGGGCGGCACCGACGAGGTCGCCGCTGCCGCGCGCAACGGCGAAGCGGAAACCAGACCCAGAGTGATCGATGCCGCGGTGAATACCGAGGCGAGCACGAAGGCGCTGAAACCGCGCGAGCTGCCGCGCATCGCGACGTGCTGCTGAGACCCATTGCGTTCGTGACGCCCGCGACGACCAGGCATGCTCGACCCCCCCCGCGGACGGTGCGCACCTGTCGCGCTCGTCCGGTCAGTCCGCGGCGGCGTTAGTCTACGTGTAAGGCGGTGCGTTGCGCGCGCGTTGCCGCGTTGTTACGCGATGTCGGACCTTGTGCGTTCGCCAAGACAAGAGGTGGTCAGCGGCCTCGCCTAGTGTCCCCAGTGTTCCGGCTGCTTGTGCTGAATCGTGTCCTCGCCGCGCTCGCCCGTGCGGATGCGAACGGCATCCTCGACGGGAAGGATGAAGATCTTGCCGTCACCGATCTCCCCGGTCCTGGCCGCCGTGGTGACGGCGTCTGTGACCGACGTCACGTGGTCCTCGGGAACGACGACCTCGATCTTCACCTTGCGCTGCAGGGAGATGTTCACCCTCGCGCCGCGGTACGTTTCGGTGTAGCCGCGCTGCTGACCGCACCCGAGGACCTCGGTGACCGTGACACCCGATGCGCCAAGCCCGTCCAGCGCATCCTGCACGGCCTGCAGCCTCTCGGGACGGATGATCGCTTCCACTTTCTTCATGTCGTCGTCCTCAGGGTTCCGCAGGGGTGGGACCCGGCGAGCCCGCCGCCGCACGGCGGCGTTCGGGTTCGGTCAATGCGTCGGGATGAATGTACGCGCCACCCGGCACCGGCATGAATTGCTCCGGGTAGCCCCACATGCCGTGCTCGCTGATGTCGAGCCCGTCGAGCTCGTGGCGGGCGCTCA
>JAFALX010000282.1 GCA_019234035.1 Candidatus Dormiibacterota bacterium
GCTGCTGTAGCGCCACCGCTGGGTGCGGACGTTCGAGCCTCTGCAAGTGCCGGCTCGCGGCCCAGCATCTGGTTCGCCAGCCGGCGGCCGCCGATGACCCGCTCGCGCGAGATCCCGCGCAGATCCGCGACCTCCTGAAGCGTCTTCAGACTCGCGAGGGCCGCCACCGTGGCGCGCACGACGTTGATGGGGTTGTCGGTGCCGAGGCTCTTGGTGAGGATGTCGTGGATGCCTGCGGCCTCGACGACCGCGCGCATCGAGCTGCCCGAGATGACGCCTGTGCCGGGCACGCCCGGCTTCAGCAGCACCTTCGCCGCCCCCAGCTTGAAGCGGATCTCGTGCGGGATGGTCTTGCCGACCATCGGCACGGCGATCATGTGTTTCTTGGCGTCGTCGACGCCCTTGCGGATCGCGTCCGGCACCTCGCCCGCCTTGCCGAGGCCGGCGCCCACGCGCCCCTGACCGTCACCCACGACGACCAGCGCGCTGAACGAGAAGCGCCGCCCGCCCTTGACCACCTTGGCCACGCGGTTGAGGGAGACGATCTTCTCCTGGAGATCTCCGCTGCGGTCGCGATCGTCGCGACGATCCATGCGCATTGCCATGCTCAGAACCTCAAGCCGCCCTCGCGGGCGGCGTCGGCCAACGCGCGAACGCGGCCGTGATACAGGTAGCCGCCGCGATCGAACACGACGTCCTCGATGCCGAGCGCGCGGCCGCGTTCGGCGATGGCGCGCCCGACGCGGGCGGCGGCATCGGCCGTCGGCCCTGTGTTGTTGCTACGAATGTCTTTTTCCAGCGTCGACGCCGCGGCCAGCGTCGTGCCGGCCGAGTCGTCCACGAGCTGCACCGAGATGTGACGCAGGCTGCGGAACACGGCGAGGCGCGGACGCACCGGGCTGCCGGCCACGTTGCGGCGGACGCGGCGGTGCCGCCGGTCACGAGCAGTGCGACGGTCGTGCTTGGTGAGCACCGCTACTTGCCCTTGCCCGCCTTGCCGGACTTGCCCGCCTTGCGCCGGATCACCTCGCCGCGGTACAGGACGCCCTTGCCCTTGTACGGCTCGGGCTTGCGGAACGAGCGGATCTTCGCCGCCACCTGGCCGACCGTCTCCTTGTCGGCGCCGGAGATCGAGATCTGCGTCGGTGCCGGCACGTCGATCGTGATGCCCTCGGGCGGCGTGTACCGGATGGGATGCGAGTACCCGAGCGTCAGCACGAGGTCGTTGCCCTGCTTGGTGGCGCGAAACCCGACGCCGACCAGGTCGAGGTTGCGCGTGAAGCCGCGCGAGACACCCTCGACCATGTTGTAGACGAGCGTCCGCGTGAGTCCATGCAGCGAGCGGTGCAGCGTGGTGTCGCTGGGCCGCTCCACGGTGATGACGCCGTCGGCCACGTTGATGCGCATCTGCGTGGGCAGAGACCGCTCCAGCGTGCCACGCGCGCCCTTCACCGACAGGTGGCTCCCCGTCAGCGACACGTCGACGCCGCTCGGCACTGTGATCGGAAGCCTGCCTATGCGTGACATCGGATCACCACACGTAGGCGACGACTTCGCCGCCGAGCCCGGCGCGCTTCGCCGCGTTCCCCGTCATGAGGCCGCCCGAGGTCGAGATGAGCGCGACGCCGAGCCCGCCCAGCACGCGCGGGATGTCCGCCTTGTGCACGTAGACGCGCAGGCCGGGACGGCTGACGCGGCGCAGCCCGTTGAGCGGGCGTCCCTTCGGCGTTCCGGACTTCAGCGTCACGACCAGCGTCTTGTGTGCGGTCTCGCCGTTCACCGCGAAGGCCTCGATGAAGCCCTCCTCGGTGAGCACGCGCGCGATCTCGGTCTTGACCTTCGACGCCGGAATCTCCACGGTCTTGTGGTGCGCGGTGTTCGCGTTGCGGATGCGGGTGAGCATGTCCGCGACGGTGTCGCTGTTCATGACCTCACCACGAGCTCTTGCGCACGCCCGGGATCTGCCCGATGCTCGCGAACTTCCGGAAGCAGATTCGGCACAGGCCGAACTTGCGCATGTATGCGCGCGGCCGGCCGCAGTTGGCGCACCGGTGGTGCTCCTGCGTCGCGAACCTCGGCGGACGCAGCGACTTGGCGATCAGCGATTTCTTTGCCATCTCAATTCTTGCGGAAGGGCATGCCCAACCCTGTCAACAGCGACCGGCCCTCGGCGTCGGTCGTCGCGGTGGTGACGATCGTGATCTCGAGGCCCCGCAGCCTGTCGATCTTGTCATAGTCGATCTCGGGAAACACGAGCTGCTCGCGCAACCCGAGCGTGTAGTTGCCGTGGCCGTCGAAGCCCTTCGGCTCGATGCCCCGGAAGTCGCGGATTCTCGGCAGGGCGACGTTGATGAGCTTGTCGAGGAACTCGAACATGCGGTTGCCCCGCAGCGTCACCTTGATCCCGATGGGGTTGCCCTCGCGCAGCTTGAACGCCGCCACGGACTTGCGCGCCTTGATGATGATCGGCGCCTGCCCGGTGATCGTCTTGAGGTCCGCGGCCGCGGCGTCCAGGGCACGCGCGTTGGTCAGCGCCTCACCCATGCCGATGTTGACCACCACCTTGACGATGACGGGCACCTGCATCGGGTTGCGATAGCGGAACTCCTTCACCAGCGCAGGCACGATCTCGTCGACGTACTGGCGGCGCATCCGCGGCATCTCACGCGTCGCGACAGCCATCAGGCGCTTGCCCTCTCATGGCGCTCGCCGCACTTCTTGCAGATGATCACGCGCCGGCCCTGCTCGTTGAGGCCGTGGCTGATCCGCGTCGTCTTGTCGCAGCGGCTGCAGACGAGCATGACGTTGCTGTACGGGATGGGCCCATCGAAGTCGATGATGCCACCCTGCATGTTTCCCTTCACGCCCGCACGGGTGTGGCGCTTCAGCAGGTTGACGCCACGGACGGCGACGCGTTGCTGCTCCGGGAGCGTGCGCTCCACGACCCCGCGCTTGCCCTTGTCCTTGCCGGCGATGACCTCGACGGTGTCGCCCTGACGGATGTCGAGCGGGCGCACGCGGCCGCGGAACCAGCCCTCGTGCTGCAGATGCACCTTTCGCTTGTGCTCAGCTTTGGCAGTCATGAAGTTTTATCCAAATGGATGTCGTCGGCGAAGGCGAGTTCATCTCGCCGAGAGCCGACTCCTTGTACCTCAGTGAAAAATCGAAGATTTTTCACTGCTAAAGGACCTCCGGCGCCAGCGACACGATCTTCATGAAGTTGCGCTCGCGCAGCTCGCGGGCCACCGGCCCGAAGATGCGCGTGCCGCGCGGGTTGTTCTGGGGGTTGATGAGCACCGCAGCATTCTCGTCGAAGCGGATGTTGCTGCCATCGGGCCGCTTGAACTCCTTGCTGGTGCGCACCACGACGGCGCGCACGACGTCGCCCTTCTTCACCTGCGCGTTCGGCGTCGCGACCTTGACCGTGCCGACGATCACGTCGCCCACCGACGCGTACTTGCGGTAGCTGCCGCCGAGCACGCGGATGCAGAGGAGCTCACGCGCGCCGCTGTTGTCCGCCACCCTGAGCACCGACTCCTGCTGGATCACGAGTGAGGCCTCACCGAGCTTTCTCCAGGATCTCGGCGATCCGCCAGCGCTTCTCCTTCGAGAGGGGACGCGTCTCGGTGATGCGCACACGGTCGCCGACCCCGGCCTGTCCCTGCGGGTCGTCCGCCTTGTAGCGGCGCGACCTGCGCACGACCTTCTTGTAGAGGGGGTGCGGCTTCACATCGAGGACCTGCACGATCACGGTCTTCTGCATCTTGTCGCTCACGACGATGCCCTCACGCACCTTGCGACGGGTGCGCACGGTAGTGGTCGTTCCAGTCTCAGCCATCCTCATGCTCCGCGGCCGCCACGTGACGTGCCAGCTCGGTCCGGGTTGCGAGCGTGCGCGCGATCTCGCGGCGCGTCTCGCGAACCTGACGGTGGTTCTCAACCTGTCCTGTTGCCATTTGAAAGCGCAGCTCGAACAGCCGGCGCCGCTGCTGCTGCACGTGCGCCTGCAGCTCGTCGTCGGTCATGTCGCGCAGCGCCTTGATCGCTTCCTGTCGCTTGCTCACGCCTCGGCCTCCACCGCCGGCGCCGCCTCTTCACGCATCACGAATCGCGTCTTGATCGGCAGCTTGAACGCGGCCAGGCGCATCGCCTCCTGCGCGACGTCCTGGGTCACCCCGGCCATCTCGAAGAGAATGCGTCCGGGGCGGATGACGGCGACCCAGCCCTCGGGCTGGCCCTTGCCGCTGCCCATGCGCGTCTCGGCCGGCTTCTTGGTGTACGAGTGATCGGGGAAGATGCGGATCCATATCTTGCCGCCGCGGCGCACGGAGCGCGTCATCGCGCGACGGGCTGCCTCGATCTGCCGGTTGGTCATCCAGCATTCTTCGACGGCCTGCAATCCGTACGTGCCGAACGCGATCGTGCTCCCGCGGTACGCGGCGCCACGGCGATGGCCGCGGTGCATCTTGCGGTGCTTGGTCCGCTTCGGCATCAGCATCGCTACTCCTCCGGCTCTTCCGCAGCGGTGTCCGCGGGCTTCCGCGCCACCGGCTTCTTGACGGTGCGAGGGGGCGTGGTGGGCTTGCGCGCCACCGCCGGCTTGCGCCGCGCGGCCGCCCGCTTGGCGCCACTTGTCAGCTTCTCGACCTTCTCGGCGGAGTCGGTGTCGGAGTCGGTGTCGGCGTCGACGTCTTCGTCGCCCTCGACGGCGGCCTCGACCTCGGCCTGCTCGCCCTCGGGGAGCTCATCCGCGACCGGCGCCCCGTCGCTGTCAGGTGTTGCGACCTCGAGCGACGGCACCTCGTCGGCGCCGGCCGGGGCAGGCACCTCACGCGCCGGGGCCACAGCCGCACGCGGCGCCGGCCCCTGCTGCTGACGCGCAGCGGGCTCGGCGGGCTCGCGTCCCGGCGGCAGCACGGGCTCTCCGGTGGCGGTGACGAAATCACCGAGGTACAGCCATGCCTGCACGCCGATGCGCCCGAACGTCGTGCGCGCCTCGGCCTGGCCGTAGTCGACGTTGGCACGCAGCGTGTGCAGCGGCACGCGTCCGTCGCGGTCCCACTCACGGCGCGACATCTCGGAACCGCCGAGGCGGCCGCTCACCTGGATCTTGGCGCCGCGCGCACCCGCACGCATGGAGCGCATGAGCGTCTGCTTGAGCGCTCTCCGGAACGCGATGCGCTTCTCCAGCTGCGACGCGACATTCTCGGCGACGAGCGCCGCGTCGAGCTCTGGCGTCTTGATCTCGTGGATCGTGACGCGCACCTTCTTGCCGGAGATGCGCTCCAGCTCGTCGCGCAGCGCGTCGACGGACGCGCCCTGCTTGCCGATGACGATGCCCGGCTTGGCAGTGTGGATGATCACGGTGAGCTGGTTGGCGCTGCGCTCGGTCTCGATGCGCGCGACACCGGCGTTGCGCAGGCGGCTGCCGATCAGGCGCCGCATCGCGAGATCCTCGTGGAGCAGCTTCGTGTACTCCTTGTCGGCGTACCAGCGCGCGTCCCAATTGCGGTACACACCGAGCCGGAAGCCGATGGGGTTGACCTTGTGACCCATGCCTGTACCTGCTACTCCTCGTTCTCGGCGGACTCGCCTGGTTCGGGCTGCGTGCGGCGCTTGCGTCGCAGCGATGTCGCGCCTGCAGACGTCGTCGGGGTCGCCAACGGCGTCGGGATCGCCGCGCGCGGCACCTTGACCGCGCGCCGCTGACGCGTGTGCTCGGGCAGTGCGTCATCGCTGACGAACGCGCGAAGGTGCGACGTGCGCTTGAAGACGCTGCCCACCATGCCGCGTGGCTTCGCGCGCCAGCGCTTGATGATGGTGGCGCCGTCAACCTCGATCCGCACCACGCGAAGCGTCGACGAGTCGAGATTGTAGTTGTGCTCCGCGTTGGCCGCGGCCGACTTGATCACCTTGGCGACGTCACGAGCGGCGGCGCGGGGCGAGAAGCGCAGCACGACAAGGGCCTCGGCCACGGGCAGGCCCTCGACCATGTGCGCGACCAGCCGCACCTTCCGTGCGGTGATGCGCACCCTCTTTGCTGTCGCCACTACTTCCACTGTTCGCTGCCCTGTGTTGCGGTGTCTACTTCAGCGCGCTGCTGCGCTCCGTGTGATGCCCATGTCCGCGGTACTTGCGCGTGGCCGCGAACTCGCCGAGTTTGTGCCCGACCATCGCCTCGGTGATGAACACGGGCACGTGTTTGCGGCCGTCGTGCACGGCGATCGTGTGGCCCACCATCTCGGGGAACACGTCGCTGCGCCGCGACCAGGTTTTGATGATCCGCTTCTCGCGAGTCTGATTCAACTCCTGCACCTTGCGCAGGAGCGGCTCGTCGGCGAACGGGCCTTTCTTGAGTGAGCGGCCCATCACTTGGTCCTCCGGCGAACGATCATGCGGTCGGTCTGCTTGTTGTGACGGGTGCGCTGGCCCAACGCGGGCTTGCCCCAAGGCGTCTGCGGGTTGCCACCGGCGCCACTTCGGCCCTCACCACCGCCGTGGGGATGGTCGAACGGGTTCATCGTCATGCCGCGCACCGCGGGCCGGAAGCCGCGCCAGCGCGTCTTGCCCGCCTTGCCCACGACCTCGTTCTCGTGCTCCACGTTGCCCACCTGGCCGATCGTCGCTCGGCAGCGCATGTCGATCAGCCGCACCTCGCCGCTGGGCATGCGCACCTGTGCGTAGGTCCCCTCCTTCGCGAGGAGCTGCGCCGCGGTGCCGGCGCTGCGCACCAACTGGCCGCCGCGTCCGAGCTGCACCTCGATGTTGTGCAGCGTGGTGCCCAGCGGGATGTTCGCGATCGGCAGCGCGCTGCCCGGCCGGATCTCGGCGCCGGGCCCGGACATCACCGGGTCGCCCACGCTGAGCCCCACGGGCGACAGGATGTAGCGCTTGTCGCCGTCCGCGTAGTGCACCAGCGCGATGCGCGCGCTGCGGTTCGGGTCGTACTCGATGTGCGCGACCTTGCCCGGCACGCCGTCCTTCTGGCGCTTGAAGTCGATGAGGCGGTACTTCGTCTTGTGTCCGCCACCGCGATGGCGGACGGTGATGCTGCCCGTGTTGTTGCGACCGGACTGCTTCGGCAGATGCTTGGTCAGCTTCCGCTCCGGCGTGGCACGCGTCACGTCCTCGAAGCTGCTGACGGACATGAAGCGTCGTCCGGGGCTTGTTGGCTTGTATTTCTTGACTGGCACTACACGCCCTCGAACAAGCCTTCGATTTTTTGGCCCGGCCCAAGCGTGACGATCGCCTTCTTCCACGACGGGCTGTGCCCGGTGAAGCGCGTCTGTCCACGCGCGCGACGGCGCGTCTTGCCGGTGACCTTCACGGTGTTGACCGCGACCACGGTGATCTTCTGATCGGCGAACGCCTCTTCGACGGCGCGCCGGATCGAGACCTTGTCTGCAGCCGGATGGCAGCGGAACACGTACTTGCCCTGCGCCATGCCGGCATACGACTTCTCGCTCACGACCGGCCGCAGCAGGATCTGGTCGAAGCTCATCCCGCTCACGACCACGCCTCCTCGATGTGCTCGATGGCGTCGCGCGTCATCAACACGGTCTCGGCGGCCAGCAGGTCGCGAACCGAGAGGTTGTTGGCCAGCACCACCTGCACCTCGGGGATGTTGTGCGCGCTCTTCTCGAGCATCTCGTTGTGCGAGCCGAGCACGAGCAGCACGCGACGTCCGGCCTCGACCGCACGAAGCAGGCCGACCACCGCGCGCGTGCGCGGCGTCTCGAGCGAGAACTCGTCGAGCACGATGACCGATCCCGACTGCGCACGCGTCGTCAGGGCACCGCGCAGCGCGAGACGCCGCTGCTTGCGCGGCATGTCCTGGCGGTACGAGCGCGGATGCGGTCCGAACACGATGCCGCCGCCCTCCCACTGCGGTGAGCGGATCGACCCCTGGCGGGCGCGGCCGGTTCCCTTCTGACGGTACGGCTTGCGACCACCGCCGGAGACCTCGCCGCGACGCAGCGTGTTGTGCGTGCCCTGGCGCGCGTTGGCCAGCTGGCGCAGCAGCGCCTGATGCATCACAGACTGATTGACAGTCGCATCGAAGATGGCAGCCGGGAGGGTGACCGTTCCGGTCACAGACCCGGCTGCGTCGACCACTCGCCCTTCGGCCACGCCTGTCCCCCGGGCAACGCGGTGCGATCGGTGTCGAGCACCAGCACGACCGC
>JAFALX010000319.1 GCA_019234035.1 Candidatus Dormiibacterota bacterium
CCAACAAGATCATCCAGGGCAAGGTGGACAAGGTGCAGGACGTCGAGGTGACGGAGTTCCCGTTCAAGCTCTGGTATCTGCCGTTCTCGGGCTCGCGCATCACCATCAACGAGCACTTCGTCTCACAGCCCTCGCAGTGAGCGACGCAGCGGCCGTCGACACGTCGGTCTCGGTGCTCGCGATCGACCCCGGCTCGGTGCGAGTCGGCATCGCGGCGCGCGCTGCAGGCTCGCCCGTGGCAACTCCCGTGGGCTCGCTGCTCCGCAGTTCCAGCACGTTCTGGCCGGAACTCCTGCGCGAGGTGCGTGAGCGCGAGGTGCGCGTGATCGTCGTCGGCCTGCCGCGCCGTCTCGACGGCAGCGAAGGCGATGCCGCCGCGCTGGCGCGGAATCTCGCGCGCGAGGTGGAGCGGCGGACGGGGGTGCGCTGCGAGCTCTGGGACGAGCGCTTCACCACAGCTCTGGCTGAGCGCGAGCTCATCAGCGCGGGGGCCCGGCGTCGCAGGCGTCGCGACGCGATCGACGCCGCCGCCGCCACGCTGCTGCTGCAGAGCTGGCTCGACTCACCTCGAGCCACCGGTCGCTGATCCGCCAACGGCTGTGCGCCTCTGCCTGATCGGCCAGGGGATCGGAGGCTCGCCGAGCCCTGCGATGCAGTCGGCCGCGCTGCGGGCCGCGGGCCTCGAGGGGACGTACGAGCGTCACGAGGTGAGCGCGGCCGAGCTCCCGGAGTTCATGGAGGAGATGCGCCGCGGCGCCTTCCAGGGTTGCAACGTGACCATCCCGCACAAGCGGCTCGCGGCCGAGCTGTGCGACCGGCTGGAGGGCGACGCGGCGATCCTCAGGGTGACCAACACCGTGTCGGTCGACGGCATGCGGCTGATCGGCTCGAACACCGACGCCGCGGGCTTCGCACTGTCGCTGCGGCGGGCCGGCCTTGCGCCCGGTCCCGGCGCCAAGGCGGTGATCCTCGGCGCCGGTGGCGGCGCCGCCGCGGTGGCGCTGGCGATGGCGCGGCTTCAGGTGGGGCGGCTGACCGTGGTGGCGCGCCACCTCGAGGCGGCGCTCGCGATCGCACGCGATGCCGCGCCGGACGTTCCGTCGATCGCCGTGGAGTGGAATCGCAACGACGCCCGCAGGCCGCTCGCCGAGGCGGATCTCGTGGTGAACGCCTCGCCGGTGGGTCTGCACAGTCTGCCCGTCGACGTTCACAGCCTCCAGCCCTCGTGTACGGTCGCCGACGTGAGGTACCGTCCGCGTCCCGTCGACCTCGTTGCCACCGCGGCCGGCGCAGGGCTCCGCGCCCTCGACGGCGTGGGCATGCTGCTGTGCCAGGGGATGCTGAGCTTCCGGCGCTGGACCGGGCTCGAGCCTCCCTGGGAGGTCGCCGAGGCCGCCCTGCTGGACGCGCTCCGAGCGTGAACCCGGCTGTGGTGGCCGGGGCGGCGGTCGCGGGCGTGGCCGTCGGCTACGGGACCGGCTGGCTGAACGTGTTCCTCGAGCGCACCGAGCGCCTCAAGGAGGAGGAGGACGAGGAGCACGCCGAGTACGAGCGCGAGGTGGCGGCGCGGCGCGAGAAGGCGCTCGAGGCGGGCGAGGAGCCGCCCCAGGTGGCGCGCTGGATCGGCGAGAGCTACGGCTGGACGTGGCGTGAGCTGGTGCTGGCGCCCGTCGCCGCCGGCCTCGGCTTCGCGGTCTTCGCCGCGCACGGGCCGATCTACGTCGGGCTGCTGATCCACATGGTGTGGCTTTCGGTGTTCGTGCACATCGTCACGTTCGACCTCAAGCATCGCCTGATCCTCAACCGCATCACGTACCCGTCGATCGTGATCGCGCTCGGCATCGCCCAGTGGTCGCCGGGGCTCACCTTCCTCCGCGCGCTGATGGGCGCCCTCGCCGTCGCCGTGTTCTTCCTGCTGCAGAACATCGTCTCGCGGGGCAGCGTCGGCCTCGGCGACGCCAAGCTCGGGGCGCTGGTCGGAGCGGTCACCGGGCTGAGCACCGACCCGGCCCACCTCGGCGCCGCCTACGCTGTGGTGTACGGCGTCCTCATCGGCGGCGCCGTGGCGCTGCTTCTGCTGGTCACCCGGGTGCGCCGGCTCAAGGATCCGATTCCATATGGTCCGTTCCTTTGCGCGGGGGCGGCCATCATCCTGTACCAGGGTCCCTGAACCAGCCGCACCCGGAGGCAGCGCCGTATGTCGACTGAGATGATGCCGGGCGAGCAGCGGCTGGCCCTGGTGCGGCAGCACTGGTCGGTGATCGCGGCGCCGACGGCCGGCGGCGTGCTCGTGCTGGTGGCCGGGTTGGTGGCCCTTGCGTTCATCCCGGGGACGATTGCGGGCGTGCGGCTCAGCGGCGTCAAGGTCGCGATCGGCGTCGCCCTCGTCATCGCCACCGTGGTCTGGGTCCTGGTGCACTACCTGCGCTGGCGGCTGCTCACGTACCTGCTCACCGACCGCCGGATCATCGTCGAGGGTGGCGTCATCTCCCGCTACGAGGAGTCGATCTCGCTGGACCGCATCCAGAACACGGTGCTGCGCCGCCCCCTGGCGGACCGCATGCTGGGTGCGGGCGAGATCGAGATCGAATCGGCGGGCCGCAACGGCATCGAGCTGATGCACCGGATCCCGCGGGCAGCCGCCTTCTACGCCGCCCTGATGCAGGCGATGCAGAACCTGCGATCCAGTGGACCGTACCCGCCGCCGCCGGCCGGTCTTTGAGGCGGGCTGAGGCGGCGAACCGCCGCGAAGCGGTCCGCCGCCGGCTCCAGGGAGGGGCTCAGACGGGCCGGCCGGCCCAGCGCACCACGAGCGCCTCGAGACGGCGGCGGGCCTCGGCCGCCCCGGCCGGGTCGCCGGCGAGGATCACCTGGCGATACGCCACCACGGCGCCCACATGGTCACCGGCAAGCTCGCGCAGGCGGCCCACCACGAGGAGGCGGGCGGGCACCGCGTTGCTCTCGGCCATGCCCGTACTCTGCGCCGGGCCTGCGGACGCGGCCCGGACCTTTGCCGCGCCCCCAATAGAATCGGCCAGAGTGCTCAGGTTTCTCACGGCCGGCGAATCGCACGGCCCGCAGCTCACCGCAATCGTCGAGGGCGTCCCCGCGGGGCTTGCACTGGACGCGTCGCAGCACATCGACCCCGAGCTGCGGCGGCGCCAGGGCGGCCACGGCCGCGGCAAGCGCCAGCAGATCGAGCGCGACGCGGCGCGGATCACCGCGGGCGTCCGCGGCGGCGTGACCCTCGGTTCGCCGATCTGCCTGGTGGTCCAGAACCGCGACTGGGAGAACTGGAGGGTCCCGATGCAGATCGAGGCCGAGGGGTTCACGTCGAAGCGTGTGACCCGGGTGCGGCCCGGGCACGCCGACCTGGCCGGCGCGATCAAGTACGGCTTCGACGATGCCCGCAACGTGCTGGAGCGCGCCAGCGCGCGAGAGACGGCCGCCCGAGTGGCGGTCGGTGCTGTGGCGCGACGCCTGCTGGACGCCATCGGCGTACGCGTCGGCTCGCATGTCGTGCGCATCGGCCCGGTCGCCGTCGACGAGCAGGCCTTCGGCACGCTCGCGTTCGACGACCTCGACTGGGCCGCCGTGGAGGCGTCGCCGGTCCGATGTGCCGACGCTGCGGCGAGCGAGCGCATGGTCGTGGAGATCGACGCCGCGCGCGCCGACGGCGACACGCTCGGCGGCACCGCGCGGGTCGTTGCCGCCAACGTTCCTGCCGGACTTGGCAGCTACGTGCAGTGGGACCGCAAGCTCGACGGCCGGATCGCTGAGGCGATGATGAGCATCCCGTCGGTCAAGGGTGTCGAGGTCGGCGCGGCCGTCTGCGCCGCGCGCTCACGCGGCTCGAACGTGCACGACATCCCCACCTTCGATGCGGCCACCGGCTTCCACCATCGCACCAACCGCCAGGGCGGCCTCAGCGGCGGGGTGACCGACGGCGAGGATGTCTGGGCGCTCGTGCATTTCAAGCCCATCTCGACTCTGCTCAGCCCGCTGCGCAGCGTCGACATGGCCAGCGGCGAGGAGATCAACGCGCACTACGAGCGCAGCGACATCTGCGTGGTCCCTGCGGGCGCCGTGGTCGCCGAGGCGATGCTCGCGTGGGTCGTCGCGGCGGCGGCGCTCGAGACGTTCGGCGGGGACAGCATCGGCGAGTTCCGTCGCGCGGCCGCTGCGCGGCGCGACTCCGCGCGCAGGCTCCGATGAGCCACCCCACGAGCATCGCGCTGGTGGGGCTGCCCGGCTCCGGGAAGACCAGGGTCGGCGCGGCGCTGGCCGAACGCCTCGGCTGGACCTGGACCGATCTCGACGCGGAGATCGAGGAGACCGCGTCGCGGCCGGTGCCCGAGATCGTGCGCGAGGACGGCGAGCCGGCCTTCCGCCGCCTGGAGCTCGACGTGCTGCGCCGTGTTCTGGCCCGGGGCGCTCCCGCGGTAATCTCGTGCGGCGGCGGCGTCCTCACGGAGGACGAGGCACGCGCGCTGCTCCTCGACCGGGCCTCGGTGGTCTGGCTCGACGCGCCCGACGCGGTCCTCCTCTCGCGGCTCGGCGACGGCAGCGGCCGGCCGCTGCTCGACGGCGATCCCGCGGCGGCGCTGCCGCGGCTGCGCGCGAGCCGCACGGTTAGCTACGCGCGGGCCCATCTGCGCGTCAGCGCGGCGGACGGCGTCCATGAGACCGTGTCCCGCGTCGCCGCCGCCCTCTGCGGCGCGGTCCGCGTGCCGATCCCTTCGCGCGCCTACACGGTGGAGGTGCGCCCCGGGGCGATCGCCGACATCGAGCTGCACGTTCCCGGCGACGCGGCGCGCGTGGCGATTGTCGCCGAGCGGCGCCTGGCGCGCCCGGTCCGGGAGATCGCCTCGGCGCTGCGCCGCAGCGGCCGCACGGTGTCGGTGTTCGGGCTGGTGGGTGGCGAGGGACTCAAGACCTGGGCGAGCGCCGGCCGGCTGCTGCAGCGGCTGTCGCGGGCCCACCTGCAGCGCGCCGATGCCATCGTGGCGGTCGGCGGCGGCACCATCGGTGACCTGTCGGGGTTCGTCGCGGCCACCTACCTGCGCGGCATCGCCTTTCTTAACGTGCCGACGACGCTGCTGGCGATGGTGGACAGCGCGATCGGCGGCAAGACGGGGGTCAACCTGCCCCAGGGCAAGAACCTCGCCGGCGCCATCTGGCAGCCGCGAGCGGTGGTGTGCGACACCAATCTGCTGGCGACTCTCAGCGGCCGCGACTACGGATCCGCTTTTGCCGAGATTGTCAAATACTGCATGATCAGCGAGGATGGTCTTGTGCCGTTGATCGATCAGCACATCGACCGCCTGCGCGAGCGCGACCCCGAGCTCGTCGCCGAGGTGGTGCGCCGCTGCGTCGCCATCAAGGCCGGCGTGGTGTCTGCGGATGAGCGCGAGGGCGGCCTGCGTGCAATCCTCAACTACGGGCACACCGTCGGGCATGCCATCGAGGCGGCCACCGGTTTCGGTCCGGTCAACCACGGCGAGGCGATCGCCGTGGGGATGCACGTGGCGGGCCGGCTCAGCGTGCGGTTCGCCGGCTGCCCCGAGGACGACATCGCCTGGCAGGACCAGACGCTGCAGCGCTACGGGCTCGAGGTGGTGCGGCCGCTTGATCCGGCGCGCGTGCTGCACCACATCGGCGCGGACAAGAAGAGCACGGCCGCGGGCGTCGGCTGGGTGCTGCTCCAGCGTCGCA
>JAFALX010000306.1 GCA_019234035.1 Candidatus Dormiibacterota bacterium
CGGTCGCCGCTGCGATGTGCAGCGTGGAGCCGACCTGCTCCTTGGTCATCCCGCGGGCCAGAAGCCGCAGCACGTCGACCTCGCGCTCGGAGAGCCCAGCAGGAAGGTCCGGCCGCCGCCGGGCCGCCATGCCCTGAGCGTTCAGTACGGCGGCGACGACGTCGCCGTCGAGGCCGAGCTCCTGCACCGCCGCCGCGGCGGCGCTCGCGCCCTGGGCGGCACGGTGCGGGCGATCCTCGTTCACCGCTTGGAACACGTCGCAGGCGATCACCAGCTGTGCCTCGCGGGTCAGATCCGCAGCACGAAGCCCGCGATGGTAGCCGCCGCCGTCGGGACGCTCGTGATGCGCAGCCGCTATCGGTGCGATCTCGTGGAGACACGCTGCACGCCTCAGGATCCGCTCGGTGTGGTGCGGATGCAAGCGCACCTCCTCCCAGTCGCTCACAGACAGCGGTCCACGGCGATCCCAGGTGCGCGTGTCGATGCCGACGCGACCGATGTCGTGCATGTAGGCACCACAGACCACGCGGCGGGTACCCTCGGCATCCAGGCCGAGGCCCGTCGCGGCGACGGCGGCGTGGTCGGCGACGGCACTTGAGTGTCCGTGGAGAAACATGCTCTTCAGGTCCGCCGCGTGCGCGAACCCGCGCGCGATGGGCAGCAGCTCGTCGTCGTGCACGCGTCGCACCGATTCCGGTTCCGCGGCGAGCACCGCGACCCACGCATCGCCATCGATCGCCACCCGCACGCAGTCGAAGTTGGCGAGCAGCGCTCGGGCAACGGCGGGATCGAGTGCCGAGCCGGCCCGCGCCGCGACCGTGTCGCGCGCGACGTCCAGATCGACCTCCGCGAACATCACCGCGGTGAACGCCGCGGACGCTACACGGGTCTCGATCGGCACTTCGTCACCGCGGAGCCCGTCCGGCCATCCCTTGCCGTCCCATCGTTCGAACGAATGCAGGACCGCACGCTGCACCGAGTCCGGCAGTCCGAACTGACGCATGAGCGCGGCGCCGACCTCACAGTCGGCGCGCGCCGCGTCGGGACCCGCGGTCCGCGCGGCGCGAAGACCCGCGACGAAGCGTGCGGCGCGGCGGGGCCCGCTGACCTCGTCGGTGAGCGAATAGAGAAAGCGCAGCCCGTCGCGCGCCGAAGCCAGGTCGACGTAGTCGCCGCGCGAGCGCACCGTGATGTCGCTGGCGCCGTACATCGCGACGTACTGGGGTGAGGTTGCGGTGCAGCCGACGTAGCGCAACAGCGTGGCGTAGTAGACGGTTTCCATCTGCGCCGGCCCGAGCTGCAGGGCGGCGGCGATCTGCATGGCGACGCTTGTGGCGCGCAGCGCTTCTTCCTGAGGATGGCCGCGGCTGAGATCAGACGCCAGCGACAGCGCGGCGAGCGGCTCGGCGAGCCGCAGCGCCGCCGGCGGAGCAGACACGGGAGGAGCGTATCCGCCCGCGCCTCTCCACAGAAGGGCGAATCAGGACCAGAACTCGTCCGCGCCTGGCCCGGTGTACTGCCAGACCTCGGCCACCTGTCCGTCGACGAGCCGGTAGAGGTGCACCTGGCGATCGTCGAGCTCGCGGTTGCCACGCCGTCCCCGCGAGCGGACGACCACGGCTCCGGTGGTCTCGCTGGCGAGGATCTCCTCGGGTACGACCGAGAACGTCCCCTGCGTCAGCGCCATCGACTGCCCGAAGAACGCGAACACCGCCTCACGACCCACGTGGTCGCCACTCAGCGTGCCGAGCCGCAGCGCGTGCCAGACCATGTCGGGACGGAACAGCGTGCGAACGGTGTCGAGGTCGCCGCGGCCGAATGCCGCATAGCCGTCGCCGAGCAGCTTGACGTTTGCCTCCCTGTTGATGGTGGTCT
This sequence comes from Candidatus Dormiibacterota bacterium, assembly GCA_019234035.1. GTDB lineage: Bacteria > Chloroflexota > Dormibacteria > Aeolococcales > Aeolococcaceae > JAFALX01. The sequence continues at coordinate 1,876 of JAFALX010000306.1, forward strand.
CCATGACCAAAACTCCTGTGGAGTGGATACGACCACCCCACCGTAGGTTCGCCCGGACACCGTGCCATCCATCGTTCGATAGATTTCGCCACGCTGCCGGCGCCGGCTCAGGGTTGCTTGCCGCCCTCCACCCAGCGCTCGAAGATGTCCACCTTGTCCGGAGGCCAGGCGCCGTCGCACGGCATGATGCCGGCCTTCAGCCGGATCCCGATGGCATCCGACCACTTCGAGACGCTTTCGTAGGACCACAGGTCGAAGGCGAACCCCATCGCGTTGCGGTCCTTGCGGCGGAAGAGCTTCTTGACGTCCTTGTCGAAGCTCGGTGGGTCGGCCATGGCGGGAGTATGCGCGCGCCGCGGTCAGCGTATGAGGTCTGCGGGCACCACCCGCACGACGAGAGGCTCGCGCTGCTCGTACGCCTCGTCGCCCACGACATGCGCCTCGTCATGGTACGTCTCGCCCTCGAGGCGGAGCACGGTCAGGCTCGGAACCGCGGGATCCACAAGCCAGTACCAGGACGCCCGGCCGGCGGCGTAGATGCGACGCTTCTCGAAGAGGTCGCGGCCACGACCGCTCGGCGACATCACCTCAACAACGAGAAGCGGCGCGACCTCCACCGCACGGGACGCGAGCGATTCGACCGCCGCCACCACGAGGTCTGGCTCGGGTACCTGACCTGGGCCGATGCGCCAGGCGACCGGGGCGGTGAAGACCTTCAGTCCGAGACCCTGTATCGCCTCACGCAACAGCGCGTACAGCTCACCGGAGACGTTCTGGTGCAAGAGACCAGGCGGCGGCGTCATCACCAGCGCCCCG
>JAFALX010000314.1 GCA_019234035.1 Candidatus Dormiibacterota bacterium
TCGCCTGTGGGAGGCCGCTCTCAGCGGGACGGTGCCCGTCGCCGAGTGGCTGCGCCGGCACGCGCGGCCCATCGCCTACTCGCACAGCGAGCGGCGCCGGCCGCTCAGTGAGTATCAGACAGTATTTGCCAGAACGCCGGGAAGCGCGGAAATGCCCAGTGCGGGACGGCCGTTCAGTCTCGAGCTCGTCGCCGGCCTGGTGGCTCGCGGGGTTGCCTTCGCTCCGCTGGTGCTGCATGCCGGCGTCTCATCGCTCGAGACTGACGAGCTGCCGCCGCCGGAGCGGTTCGAGGTGCCGGAGGCGACTGCGCGGCTGATCAACGCGACGCGGCAGGCGGGCGGCAGGGTGATCGCCGTGGGCACGACCGTTGTGCGCGCAGTCGAGACGGTCGCGGCGGCGGATGGTGCTGTGACGTCCGGCGCCGGCTGGACCGATCTCGTGCTGTCGCCGGAGCGCCCGGTCCGAGCCTTCGACGGGTTGATCACCGGCTGGCATGAGCCGCGCTCGAGCCACCTCCGGCTGCTCGAGTCCGCGGTGGGTCACGAGACGGTGGCCGCCGCCTATGCGGCCGCGCTCGCCGAGGGATATCACTGGCACGAGTTCGGAGATTCCTGCCTGCTGCTGCGATAGGCGGGGCTCCGGGGCGCGGGTCCGGGGGAGCGCCCGGCGGAACACACCGCATACCGTAGGTCCACATGGCTGACGTGAGTCCGGGCATGTCCGGCTCCCGCGGCGTGTCGCCACGCGGCACGCGGGAGCCGCGTGGCGGTGAGCCCGCGCCGGTGCGCGGCGGTGCCCTGGTGAGCGGCCCGCGGTCGGTCGTGCTCAACGACGGTGCCACGTTCGTCGTCAGCGCGGACGACGGTTCGATCAGCCCGCAGACGAGCCGCCTTGGCCTGTACTCGGACGACACGCGCTTTCTGTCGCAGCACGACCTGCGCATCAACGGCCGGCGTCTGCACGCGGTCGGCTCCAGCCGTCTCTCGTACCGGCATGCGCGCTGGCTGTACACCGTCGATCACGATCCCGCAGAGGCGCGGCCGGTCGACCGCACGATTGCCGTGACCCTGGATCGCACGCTCGGCGAGCGCCGCATGCACGAGGACATCGGCATCCAGGAGTACGGTGGCGACGAGGTCACGCTGCTGCTCACGCTCCAGATAGAGAGCGATTTCGCGGACCTCTTCGAGGTTCGCTCCGAGCGCTGGCAGCAGCGCACGTCGCTGGCGACCACGTGGACGCGCCGCGACGGGCTCGAGACGCGGTACGTGCGCGATGACTTCCTGCGTCGCTGCGTGCTGCGAGTGGCGTCGGGACAGCGACACGCGACGTATGCCAACGGCCGGCTGCAGGTGCCGGTGCATGTCACGCCCCACGAGGGCTGGCGGCTGTGCCTGCAGTACGACCTGATCTCGCGTGACGGTGATCGCCCGGCGATCGCCCGGTGCCCGCTGCAATCGCCGGTCATCGACCATACCGAACGCCTGCGGCGCAGCTGGCAGGACTCGGTCTCACGTGTGCGCCGAGCCGAGCCACGGCTGCAAACGGTGTTCGATCAGGCCGTGGACGACTTCGCGGCGCTGCGCCTGCTCGACCACGACTTCTCCAAGAACGTCCCGTTCCCCGCTGCGGGCATCCCGTGGTTCGTCGCACCGTTCGGACGCGACTCCATCATCGCCTCGCTGCAGACACTGCCCGTGCATCCGATGTTCGCCGTCGGCACGCTCCAGACGCTTGCGAAGTGGCAGGCGACGGCGGACGACGCGGGTCGCGATGCCGAGCCGGGCAAGATTCCGCACGAGCTGCGCGTGGGCGAATGGGCGAAGTTCGGCACCGCGCCGGAGTGGCCGTACTACGGCACAGCCGACGCCACGCCCCTCTACCTCATGCTCCTCGGCAGCGCATATCGGTGGCTCGGCGACGCGGAGATGTTGCGGCCGTTCCGCGACACCGCGTGCCGCTGTCTCGACTGGATCGATCGCTCGGGCGACCTCGACGGCGACGGATTTCAGGAGTACCGCCCGCGCGCACCCGGCGGCTATCGCAACCAGTGCTGGCGGGACGCCGAGGACGGAGTTCTCGACGAACAAGGCAATTACCCGCCACATCCCATCGGCACCTGCGACATGCAGGCGTACGTCTACGCGGCCAAGCGCGGGATGGCCGGGCTCTTCGGCGACTGGGGCGATCACGACGTCGCGGCCAGGCTGCCCGTGGAGGCGGAGGCCCTGCGGCGGCGGTTCATCGACGCCTGGTGGCTCGAGGACGAGGGCACCGTGGCGTTCGCGATGGACGGCAACAAGCGGCTGCTGCGGACGCATACGGCCAATCCCGGACACTGTCTCTGGCTCGGCATGCTCGACGGCGAACGCGGGCGGCGCGCCGCAGCCAGGTTGATGGAGCCCGAGCTCTTCAGCGGCTGGGGGCTGCGCTCACTGTCGGCGGCGCACCCGCGCTACGACCCGCACTCGTATCAACGTGGCGGGGTCTGGCCCCACGACACGATGCTGACCGCCGCGGGCCTCCGCCGCTACGGGCTTCGCGACGAGTGCTGGCGGCTGATCGACGCGCTGCTCAGCGCGGCGGTCGGGTTTGAGCGAGCGCAGATCCCGGAGCTGTTCGCCGGGCTGGCACGAGGCCGCGACGACGCGCCGATGCCCTACGAGCATGCGAACACGCCGCAGGCGTGGGCGGCAGGAACACCGTTCCATGCCGTGCGCATCCTGCTCGGCCTCGAGCCTGACGCGCCCGCGCAGCGCATCTACGTTGATCCGCAGCTTCCGCCGTGGTGCCCGGAGATCGAGATGGAGAACGTGCGCGTCGGCAACGCGCGCGTTAACGTCCGCGCCTGGCGGCGTCGCGACGGCTCCTCCGACGTGGACGT
>JAFALX010000397.1 GCA_019234035.1 Candidatus Dormiibacterota bacterium
CCTCAACGGCTGACCCCGGCTGGGGGGTCGGGACCCTGGCCGCTGGTATCAACCAGAGCCACGCTCTATAATCATCCGGCGCTGCACGCCGGGTTCGGGAAGGAGGTATTGATGAGCGTGGCGATCCGTGCGCGCCGGTCCCACCCCTGGCCGGTGCCCAGACTCGCCCTCGTCATTGGGACAGTGGTGACTTGTGCCCCGCCGGCGGGCAGCGCTTTCCTTCGTTCGCCAGAGCACGGTCGCGCCCGGCGCGGACGCGACGCAGCTCGTGATGACGTTCTCCGGCGTCACCTCCATGTCCACCACCCGCGCGGGCGATCTGGTGCTCGACACGACGGCAGGCGTTGTCGTGCATCACCGCCCGCGCCTTACGCAACAATTCGGCTCGAGCGCGTAGACCAAATGCGCCGTAGCACCGAATGCTACAATGGGCTACGTGCCGGGGCCGCGAACCATCGCGCAGCGGGAGCTGCGCAACCAGAACGCCGAGATCATCGACGCGGTCAGCCGCGGCGATACGTTCATCGTCACGCGGAATGGGGTGCCCATCGCCGAGTTGCGGCCCATCCCGGCAACGCGAAAGCAAGTCGTGTCCAAGGCCGAGCTCGAGGCTGCATTTGCGACCAGTCCACGCCTTGACGCTCGCCAGTTTCGCGAGGACCTCGATCGATTCGTCGACCAGGACCTCACCTGATGGCGACGGCTCTCCTGGACACGTCCGTTCTCGTCGACCTGGCTGAGCCCGCGGTGCTGGCCGCGCTTCCGAATGACGTTGCCGTCAGCACGGTGAGTCTCGCCGAGCTGGCCGCGGGGCCGACGCTGGCGACAAACGCGCTCGAGCGCGCTCGCCGCATTGCACGGCTGCAAGAAGTGGAAGCGTTGTTTGCCCCGATCGATTTCGACCGCAGCGCCGCGCGGAGCTACGGCATCGTCGTCGCGGCCATCGCGCGCTCCGGCCGCACGCACCGGAGCCGCGTTGCCGATCTCCTGATCGCCGCGACGGCTCACGCCCGAGGGTTTGACCTGTGCACACGAAACGGGTCTGACTTCGCCGGACTCCGGGGCCTCGTCCCGATCGTCGTCGTCTGATTCTCCTCGGGGCCAGCGATGTGTGCCCTGGCTTAAGCTTCTCCGCGACCATGGCGTTGCTCGACTCGCTGGAGGCCCTCGTCAGCGAGCGGTCCGACCGTGGCTCGCCGCTCCGCTCGTACCTGCAATCCGGCCTCAGCGACGAGGAGATCCGCGAGGCCGGTCAGCGCGACGCGACGCTGCACCCCGACGTGGTGGCGCTGTTCGGCTGCCTGGTCACCGGCGACTGGATCCCCGAGGCCGGCCTCGGGTGACGCTGTGCGGGGCATCGGGGCAATAGCGACGGCACGCTCCGGCCGCGGTCTCGTGCTCGGGCTGTGCGTTGCAGTCTCCGTCGTCGCCGCGTGCGGGACCGCGAAGACGACGCCGACGCCGACCCCGCACACAGCGACGCCGGCACCGACAGCAACGGCCGCCGCCACGCCGGCCGGAACGCCGAACCCGTGCGACGTCGGCGTCCAGGCACCGCCGGCGGCCGACATCCCGGCGGCGTTCGCCACTGCGATCGCGTTTGCACCGGACGGCCGGATGTTCTGGGCCGAACGCGCGGGCACGATCCGTGTGTGGCAGAGCGGTGCCTCAAAGGTCTTCGCCACGGTGCAGACGGTGACCACCGAACGCGGTGGCGGCTACAGCGAGCGGGGCTTGCTCGGCCTTGCGATCAGCCCGACCTTCACGACGGATCGCTACGTGTACGCGTTCTATTCGGATAGCAATTACACCGACCAGCACGTGGTCCGCTTCACCGATTGCGCGGGAACGGGCGGCGACGCGACCAGCATCCTCACGTTCCCGGCCGGCGGCGACTGCTGCCACAAGGGCGGGCGCATCGCGTTCGGCCCTGACGGCAAGCTGTACGTGACGCTCGGTGAGGAACACGATGCACCCGCGGCGCAGAACACGTCCGATCCGCGCGGCAAGGTCCTGCGCTACAACCCCGATGGGTCGATTCCGGCGGACAACCCTTTCGGCGCCAACAACGCGGTGTGGGCGTACGGCTTGCGCAACCCATTTGGCATCGCGTTCTCGTCGGCGGGACAGCTCGCGGTCACGAACAACGGACCGTCGGGCGATGCCGGCAGCCCGAGCACCGGCTACGACACGCTGCTCGCCAGCGTCAAGAAGGGCGCGCAGTATCAGTGGCCGCTCTGCTACGGATACAGCCACCCGCTTCAGGCATCATCGTGCGGCAGCTCGATCGAACCGGACTGGAGCAGCGAGCATTCAACAGTTGTGCCGACAGGAGCGACCTTTGTCGATGCCAACGGACCGTCTGGGTATACGGGGCATCTCCTGTTCTGCTCGTTCGATTCGGGGATGAAGATCGTGACGTTTGGCTCACCGCATGCGAGCGTGAGCAACGGGCCGTCAGGCTGTGCTTTGGATGTGAAGGAAGGGCCCGACCACGCGCTGTACTTCTCGGACACGACGACGATCCACCGGCTCGCGTAACGTCAGCGGCGGTACGCGTCCCACGTCGGCGGATACACCGCCAAGCCGAACACGATGAGGGCGGCCATCGTGAGCACGATGTATGGATGAACTAAACCAACACCCGTCGCGGCCAGGATCACGAGAGCGATCGGGGCTGCGCTCCAGAAGAACGTGAAGCTGATGAGCAGGCCGCCAATGACGCCAAGCGCGATCACTTCCCAGGAAATGAGCAGCCAGCGCGCTGCATTCGATGGATGCGTCGCCCGAATCGCAGTGACTATGATCAGCGCCGACAGGACGATGATCACGAGGGATATCACGACCAGTCCGCCACCAAGTGATGGCACGCCGATTTGCCCGAACGCCGCCGTCGCTCGGACGCTCTGCTGTAGTGTATTGAACCCGTTGATGAGCCCGAGGACTCCCTGCGCTACCGCAAGGAGCTGCGCGATGGTGATGACGAGGTTCCGCTCGAACGGATAGCGCATGACGGGGAAGTACGCGCCCGGCGTTGCCGGCATGGCCTGCATACGCATTTGCGGCAGAGGCTGCGCGCCGGGCTGCGAGTGCAGCATCGACGCCGGCGCTCGCCGTCCTGCCTCCGGCAGCGGGCCTGCTGACCGCATGCCGTATCCGACCAGCGACGGCGGCGGAGGCGGAGTGACGCCGCCTGGCGGCGTGGGTAGTGGCGCGTCGCCCATGCCTATCCCGCTACCCACGTCCTTGACCATGATGGTCCCAGGTGTGATGAACACCTGCACACATCCCTCGTCTCGCCTCCCATCTTGTCCCCACCGACGCGTCTCGTCGAGTGATTCTACGCCCTACCGCGCAAACCCTCCATACGTGGGTGGGTGAATCGCCAGCAGATAGACGACTGCAGACTGCAGGCCGACCACGGCGCCGAACGGGATCAGCGCGCTGCCCGTCGCACCTGTTCCGATCACCGTCGCGAACCCAAGCACCGAACCGCCTCCGAAGTGCGCGGCCAGCGTCAGGCCGAGCGCGACCACCTCGATCACGACGAGCAGGGTGCGCACGATCTGCGACGGATAGGAGACGACGACCGCCCCAGTGAGCATCAGTGCGCCGAGCATGACGATGGCGATGCCGTAGTGCGCCGCAAGCGACGGCGTTGCAGGCAGGTTCACACCGCTCCCGAGCTGAGCGATCGACGTGGAGCCGCGTATGAGGTTGATCCCAGTGGTAAGCGCGATGACCGACTGCGCAGCCACGGCGAGCTGCGCCGCTCGCAGGGCAAAGCTGGGCGCGAAGATAGATCGTCCCGCGAGTGCGAGCCCCCCTCGCCCGGCAGTGGCAAACGGCGGCGGCGCATGCAGAAGCCTGGCGGCCGGCCGCGGCGCGGTGGTCGATGCACTGGAGGGCCGGAGCACCTCGGGCGATCGTACGACCCGCTGGCCTTTCGCCGGCTCCTCGGGCGCCGACGGAGTGGATCGACGCCCCAGCCTGCCCTCCAGCCAGGTCGCGTTCTCGGTGCCCGGGAGCTCCTCGGTCATCGGGCTGAGCACGATAGGCGATGCGGGAAGATCACAACCAAGGACACGGCGCTCGAGTCCATCGTATTCGAGAAGCGAGGCGTCAGCTACCGGCGCGTCCGGTAATTAGCAGGACTGTCAAAGCGATCGCGGCGGCCAAAACGCCTCCGCCTACCTCCCAGATGTAGGTCCGCCAGCCGATCCCCGCCCGGCAGGTGCGGCACCGCCCGCGAAGCGCCGGGAAGCTGACGAGCGGCACGAGCTCGTACCAGGCAAGGGTCCGAGCGCACGAATCGCACTGCGACCGGCCGCCAAGCGACGGCGCCAGGCCTCGCGAGGCCACGACTCCTGCGAATGAGCCGAACGCGCCGCCGAACAGCGCCGCGAATACGACGACTACGACCGCCATGCGCCGACGGCCACGACGACGGCTGTTGGGCCGAACGACGCGTTTAGACTGATGCGGATGGTTGCCGGCCGCCTGTTCTCCCGGCTAAGTCCCCGGGACGACCACGCTGCCTTCCTCCTGGCAGCCGCCGCGTATGTGCTCTTCAGTCTCTTCGACTGGATCACGACAGCCCTGTCGCTCAGGGTAGGGGGAGCCGAGGGCAACCCGCTGGCCGCGTCGGTGTTCTCGATCTTTGGCAATGGCGGCCTGCTCGTGTTCAAGGGTGTTGTCGTCGCGGTGATCATCGCGATACTCATGGTCATCCCGCGGCGGATCATGTCGCTGCGCGTGGCAACATGGATCGCGGCGATTTTTGCCATCGTGTCCGCGCTGATTGTGATTCACAATGTGCAGGCGTACGCGTCGCTCTTGAGTGCTCCACACGGGCCCACGTACCACGCCACGGCGCCGTACGAGCATCTGATCTGACTGCTGCCATGGGGCCGGTCAAGGCGGCGTCCGGTCCGTCGCGGAGTGGCGCTGACCGGACCCTGCCCTCAGCGTGCCGGCAGGTAGCCTCAAGCCCGGCACAAAACAGGCCTGCGAGGATCTCCGCCTACACTAGGAATATGGTCGGTCGCCGCCTGTTCGCTCCGGTGAGCGCACGCGAAGGCCGCGCTGCGCTCACTGTGGCGCTGGCTGCCTACGTGCTTTTCAGCCTCTTTGATTGGATCACCACGGCGATCGCGCTGGCTGCGGGGGCATCCGAGGGCAACCCGATCGCCGCCTCCGTCTTTGCGATGTTCGGGAACTGGGGCTTACTCGCTTTCAAGGTTGTCGTGGTTGCGGCGATCATCGCGGTGCTTACGCTCATCCCCCGACGGATAATGTCGCCCCGCATTGCCACGTGGGTCGCGGCCATCTTCGCGGTCGTCGCAGCCGTCACCGTCATCCACAACGCGCAGGCGTACGCCTCGATCGTCAGCCAACCCCACCCACCCACATACCACTCGACAGCGCCGCAAGCGCGACTGATCTAGCCCACCGCGGAGGGCAGCCGCCTCGCGATCGCGCGGGGGACAAGAGCGTCGAGCGGCCTCGGAAGTCGGACATCCGATGGCGGCGCAAACGGCACGCCGCGAGCGGCGAGTGCCAGGATCACCAGCCACGTCGGAATGAAGTAGTAGTTGAGAAACGCCTGCTTCGAGAGGAGGAAGGCTGCAGTCGTGATGCAGGCGCCGGCAATCAGCGGAGTAGACAGATCGGTCGGCCTTAGCCGTAATGCCAGGTAGGCAACGATCCCACCTGCGACGACGCTGAACGCAACAGGGATGATGCTTCCCGTTCGCTGATACCACCAGGCACTCAACGTCAGGCCGTCGTAGCGGAAACCAATTTGGCCGTAGAGGCCGACCACATCGTGGTACAGGCCGCCAATTCCTGTCATCACGACAAATGGAAGGAACACAAGCGCAGTGATCCCGAGAGCGATCAGGGTGTCAGTTCTGGTCCGCCTTGACCACAGCCAAAATGGCAGGAGTGCGGGGATCAGCGTGGGCTTCACTGTCAGGGCGACAACGAGGCAGCCGATCGACAAGGGGAGGCGCGACTGTCGCAGTGCAAGCCAGCCGGCAAGTCCTGCTAGCGCGTACACGTCGAGCCACGCGTTGTAGACCATTGCGATGGTCGTCGGCGCCGCGAGGCATAGTGCGAGGACTCGATAGCTGCGCAAGGCTTGTCTATTCGTCGCAGCGACGCGAACGGTGAAGGCCATGAGGGCGACGAACGCGAAGACACTCATGATGCGCACGTCGCCGAAAACGCGTCCAGGAGCAGCCAGCAGTATCGCTCCCGGGAAGTAGCAGAAATGGATGGGTCGGCTCACAAACACACCCGGCGCGGTCTGCGCGAGCGCCATCGCAGTCGGCGTATACGGATTTTGCCCGTGCAGGAGTGCCGACGTCGCGGTCTGCAGGAGGCGAAACACGTCGATCCCCACCCGGCCCCACTGCCATCCGGTGATCGCCATGACGAGCAGCGCACCAGCGCCCGCAGCGGTCCCTGCGATAACGACAACCCGCCGTTTGGTCAGCGCGACGACAACGCTGGCGGCGACGATCGCCAGCGCAAGCCACGCCACCTGCCCGCCCGTGAACAACCCCACGTACCGCAACGTGCCCGCGGCACTGATGGCTGCCGCGCCGGCCCACCAAATGCCACCGGCGCATCCCCTCGCCGGCGGAACGCGAAGCGCGAGACCCGCGAGCGCGAGAGCAGCCATGATGTCGAGCAGGGCCGCGGTGTCCAAAGAGCCGTAGAACACCATCGATCCCCAGCTGAACGCGACGAGCGAGCCCAGCAGGAGATGCTCCCGAGAAACCCGGTCGATGAGACGGGTCGCCCTTGGCAGGCGGCTGGGAGTGGCGACCTCGCCGAGGCGCGTCGCCGCTCCGACATTCGCAGGCGCACGAAGTGTCGCCCCGCCGATCGCGCCGCCGGCGTCGCGAGGAAGCGCGGCGGTGCGTTCAGAAGGCGCACTACCCACGTGCATACCATCAACCATCGCCTGGCCCGTGGCCTGAGGAGCCTGCTCCAACAGAAAATGGGGTGTTTGGCTCATGCGGTGCGCGCCCAGGTGCGGTGTGGTGACTGCAGTCTTTGCGTCATTCCCGAGTTGGATTTGGTGAGCAGAATGCCGGCGATTGGGTGCACCAACCCGCGATGACGTCGGTCCATTTTGGCCGGCGCGCCGGCTACCTCCTCGCCCTGGCGCTGCTCGTCACCTCGTGGAGCCTCTACTTCTCCGGAGACTTTCGGAATGTGGACGTGGAGTTTTACCACCTCTACGCCCTGCGCTTCTGGGGCCACCTCGCGCATCCGTCACTCCCGACCGAGTATCCGCCGCTGTCCGTGCTCGTGTTCTCACTGACGCTCGCGGGGCCGCCGGCCCTGTTTCCCGAGACGTTTGCAGTCGCAATGGCGGTGATCGCAGGCGCGGCATTTGTCGTGTTTCTGCGTCTCACCTCCCTGCGGCAGGCTGGGGCCTACGCGATATACATCCTCGCTGCCGGCGTCGCCACCCTCTTCTTTCGATTCGATCTCGTCCCGGCCCTCGTTACGGTGGCGGCAGTCTGGCTCCTATATCGCCGCCGCTTCACGGCCGTGTACGCACTCCTGGCGCTGGCGACGCTGCTCAAGCTCTTCCCGATCGTTCTGCTCCCCGTCGCGGTCCTCGCACAGTTGAGCGCCGCTCCGCACGGAGCCAAACGCTGGGCGGCGCCTCTCGTCGGCGCGACCGCGTGCCTAGCGGTGGTGGCACTTGGGTTCGCCGGCGCGGCGCTGCTGGATCCTGCGCACGGGCTCAGCTCGTTGTCCTACGAACTGCAGCGACCGGACGAGGTCGAGTCCATTCCCGCAACGCTCCTCTGGTTTGCGTCACTCGGCGGGCTCGCTGTGCGCCCTGATACCGGTTTCGGCTCGCTCAACGTTGTGAGCTCAGGCAGCACAACAGTGAACATCCTTGCCGGTGCCGCGCTCGTTGTGGGCCTCGCGTTCGTCTACTGGCGCCAACATCGCGGGCGACTCACGGCCGGCCAGGCCGCGCTGGCATGCGTGCTCGTTGTCCTGTGCTCGAGCAAGGTTCTGAGCGCCCAGTATCTCATCTGGGCTGCCCCGATCCTTGCGCTCGTCGTTGGCTTCCAACTGCGATGGCTGTTCCTGTTTCTGTTGACGGGACTCATC
>JAFALX010000144.1 GCA_019234035.1 Candidatus Dormiibacterota bacterium
ACCGATGACAACGAGCACCGCGAGCACGATCGCGGCCTTGCCGATGGGATCTGACACTTTCGTGTAGTTGGCGCCGATCTCGTATCCGACAACCGCGAGCGCCGCGCACCAGGGCAGCGCGCCGACGAACGTCAGCAGCGCGAACCATCCCGGTTGCACGCGCGCCAGCCCGGCGGGGAACGAGATGTACGTGCGCACGACGGGCAGCACGCGCCCGAACAACACAGCGACCAACCCGTACCTCGCGAACCAGCGATCCGCAGATTCGAGGTGCGACGCGGAGATGCCGACGTAGCGCCCCGGACCGAGCAGAAGCCGGCGTCCGAAGCGCCGCGCCAGCCAGTACGCAAGCAGTGAGCCGAGCAGGTTGCCGACGGCTCCCGCAAGGATCACCGCGACGAGGTTGAGCTTTCCCTGATAGGCGAAGTAGCCCGCCAGCGGCATGATCACCTCGCTCGGGAAGGGAATCCCGCACGACTCGACGAGCATGAGCACGAGCACGGCGGCGATCCCGCCGCTGCTCACCCAGTTGTTGATTTGCGATCCCACGGCGGCGCATTCTGACCGTGGGGACGCGGCGGCGGTATCGGGTTGTCACCGTCGACGACGATCCGCCACGCCGGACGGCGTATCAGCGCGGCCTCCTTCTGGCGCCTGCGGATGCCGGCGCGAGCCAGCAGCACGATGACGATCACGGCCGCGGGCGCCAGGGTCTGCCACTCGCGGGTGCCCAGCAGAAGACCCACCGGCACCGCGACCAACACAACGGCGTCGTAGACGCGTCCGCGCATGGAGGTGAAGAGCGCCGTCGGGATGGCGGTGATCGCCGTGATGAGCCCTGCGGTCGGCAGCGCAACGACGAGCCCGGCGATGAGCGGCACGAGGCCGCGCCCGCCGCGTCGGAACCCGATTGGGAAGGCATCGCCGGTGACGCAGCCGGCGATCGCCGTGGCCACGAACCAGCCCGTGTCGGTGTACAGCCGCGCGGCCGCCCCGATCGCGGCCCCCTTGATGACCTCGAGGACCACGGCAAGCGCCGCGGTGCGCACGCCGCCGGCCGCGAAGGCGTCGAGTGATCCGGTGCCGCCGGTCCCGGTCCGGCGCAGGTCCACGCCGTGGCGCCGCCGGACCAACAGCCAGGCGACGGGCAGCGCCCCGACCATGTAGCTCACCGCGAACGCGATGGCTCCCTTGATCAGGTCCTGCTGCATCGCACCAGTGTCGCAGGCACCGGGAGGCGGTTCACGCCCGCGCCATCATTGCCAGCTCATATGCCACGGGCTCCCCGGATCCGACCCTCCGCGCTCTCCGAATGGCCCGTCCCGTTCGATCCCGCCTGGGAGCTCGACTGGAGCCGGCCCGACTACGGCCGCCGGCTGCTGCGCGAGCACCTCGATCAGTCCCACGACGGCGCCAGCCGTCGCCTCGCGCTGGTCGACCAGCACGTGCGGCGGCTGCGCAAGCTCCTTCCGTCGCCGCCGGCGACGCTGCTCGATGCCGGCTCCGGGCCCGGCCTGTATGCCACCCGCCTCGCCGTGGCCGGGTTCGACGTCACCGGCATCGATGTCAACCCGGCCGCGATCCGCCACGCGCGCGCCGAGGCGCCGAAGGACACACGCGGCCGCCTGCGGTTCCACCGAGCAGAGCTCGCGGCGCTCGAACCACCGCCAACGCCGTACGACGCCGCGATCCTCGTGTACTACGTCCTCGAAGCCTTTCCGGCCAGAGAACAGCCCCGCGTGCTGCGCCGCATCGCCGCATCGCTCGGCCCCGGCGGCATCGCCATCGTCGAGATGCGCCTGCGCCCCGACCAGCTTCCGGGCCGAATCTGCTGGTGGGACATCGTGGACAGCTCGGTCCTGAGCGATCGTCGCCACCTGCTCCTCGGTGACGGGACGTACGACCGCGCCCGCAACACCTACGTGCTGCGCGAGATCGCCGTCTTCGACGACGGCACCGCGGCCGGGCAGCAGACCAGCGCCTGGCTGTGCCCGTTCGATCGCATTCCCTCCCTGTTCCGACGCGGCGGGCTCGAGGTCACCGAGGTCTTCGACGGGTGGTCATCCGACCGGGGAAATCAACTGTCGGAGAGCGTAATAGTGGTGTCGCGGCGGCTACCATGACC
>JAFALX010000249.1 GCA_019234035.1 Candidatus Dormiibacterota bacterium
TCGCGGTGCTGCCTGTCGATGGGATCTCCCTGGTGGCGGGCGGGTTGAGCCAGGCGCTGAGCATCGCCGCTTCGGCAGAGCCGGGAGGGATCCTCGTACCGCCACCGGTCGCGTACATGCACAAGATCGCGGTGGGTCCGCAGGCCCGCGGCGCCGTCGACATCAGCGACACGCCGGAGAACAACCTGCGGCGCATCGCGTTTGCCATGAACGTGCAGGTGCAGGACCTGACCGTGGTGATGCTGGATCGCCCGCGCCATCAGGCGCTGCTGGAGCGGCTGCGCGGCCTCGGCGCGCGCGTCGCGCTCGCCAGCGACGGCGACGTCGGCATGGCGATGATGGCCGCCTGGCCCGGCTCCGGCATCGACGCGATGATCGGCACCGGCGGCACCAGCGAGGCCATGATCGCGGCGTGCGCCATGCGCTGTCTCGGCGGCGAGCTGCAGTGCCGCCCGTGGGTCCGCCATGAGGAGGAGGCGGCCGCGATGCGCACCGCCGGCTACGACCCCGACGCAGCGCTCGGGATGGACACGCTCGTGCCCGGACGGGAGATCAGTGCTGCGGTGACCGGGGTCAGCGGCGGCGGGCTGTTGCGCGGCGTGCTGTATCACAACTGGTGGGCGGAGACCCACAGCATCGTGATGCGCGCACAGAGCGGCACCGTCCGCGAGATCCTGACCAAACATCATGTCGCGCTCCCTCCGGACGAAGCCGAGCGCGTCCTGTGACGACGACCGAGGATCCTGCTGAGCTCGTCCGGCTGCGCCCGCCGCCGCCGCTTCCTGTCGACCGCACAGCAGGCGTCATGCCCGCGGAGCTGGAGACGCCGAACGGTCCGCTGCGCGCCGCGCTGTGGATGGCGAGCCGCTCGCTGCTGGTGCTGGGCCGAGCCCGCTATGCATTTGCGGACGCGCTCGGCCTCGCGATCTACGCACGGCAATCCCAGGCACGCAAGCAGCGGTGCGCCGACAACCACCGCCGGCTGCACCCGGTGATCACGCAGCAGGAGGCGCGGCGTCGCGCGCGCGGCTCGTATCGCGAGTTCATGCGGATGTCGTTCGACTTCATGTGGGAGTACGCGATGACGCCGGAGCGCATCCGGCGTCATTACACGGTGCGCGGCCTCGAGCACGTCTGGGACACGATGGACGGCGGCACGGGCGGCGTGTTCGTGCTGGCGCACTACGGTTCCTGGGACGTCGCAGCGGCGATCGCGCTGTCGATGGGTGTGCCGCTCACAACCGTGATGACCACCGTCGGCGACAGCGAGCTCGCCACGCGCATCGCCGCGTGGGCGCGCCGGCATCAGGACATGCAGGTCCTCATCACCGGTAAAGGAGCTGCGCGAGGTCTGATCGCCGCCGTACGTCGGCGGCGCTTCGACGCGATCCTCGCCGACATTCCCGAACAGGGCGGCCGCGTGCTCGTCGACTTCTGCGGCGGTCCGGTCAACTTCAGCTCCGGGCCCGCGTGGATCGCACGCGTCACCGGTGCACCGATCCTCTGCGTGGACTGCTATCGCAACACCGACGGCCGGTATCGCATGGTCATCCACCCGCCGTACTTCGTGACGCGCGAGGACACCGACGCCGAGGTCATGCAGCGCGTCGCGCGCATCCTTGAACAACAGATTCGACGCACGCCGATGCAGTGGTATCCGTTCGGCAAGGTGTACGCGGACACCGAGCGCCTGGACTGACGAGCGTCAGCCAGGTCCGGTCTTCACCCCGGGATCCATGCGCGGGCCGACGAGCGGCCGGCCCGGCCGCGTGTCGAACACGAGGCGGTCCCGCACGAGCTTCCAGAAGCTGCCATACGCGCGGCGGTCCTCGGGAAGCCCCTCGAGCCGTCGCAGCACCAGAAGGACGAGGATTGCGGTGCAGCCCAGCGCCACGGTCACACCGTTGAAGAAGTACGCGACGATCGGCAGCACGCAGAAGGCGCCGAGCACTGCGAGCGCGATGCGATGGCGCAGCGCGCCGAGTGCGAAGCACACGAGCACGGCGATGAATCCGGCAATCGTCAGCGGGCCCACGGCGCCGGTGGCGACGGCGACGCCGCGGCCTCCGTTGAACCGCAGGTAGATGGGCCAGCCGTTGCCGGCGACGGCGGCCAGCGCGACCAGCACCTGCACGAGAACCGAGAAGCCCAGCAGCCGCGTGACCAGGACCGGCACCACCCCCTGCGCGAACTGCAGCGGGCCGACGATCGCCGCCAGATCGAATCCCGCATGGCGGTACACGTTGCTCGTGCCGATGTTCCCCGAGCCGTAGCGGCGGACGTCGAGCCCGAACCGCTGCCAGCGCACGAGCAGCCACCCGGTGGGGATGCCGCCGACGAGATAGCCCATCAGACATGCGGCGATCGCGTGCCAGATGCCGTTCACATCCATGGGCCCAATGGTGGAGCAGCGGAGCGTCTCAACGCGGATCGACCCTCGCTGCTGTCACGTATCATCCCAGTTGTGCTGTGGGTAGTTGGGGGTGGGGCGGACCCGCGCGCTCCGCAGCGCATCATTCGTCGGATGCCGCGCAGGACAGGCGAGGGAGCATGAGCGCGCTGAGGTGTGGGCTCGTCGTCGACGGCAGCGCCGCGCTGGTGGAGGACGCCGAGCACGGACTTGCGGTGGTGCCGCTGCACATTCAGATCGGCGAGCACGAGTTCGTGGACGCCGGCAACACCGGCACCTACGCGGCCTTCTACCGCGAGCTGCGCCAGGGCGGCACCCCGACCACGTCGACGCCCGCGCCGGGTGAGTACCTGGACGCGTTCCGCACGCTGGACGCCGAGCACATCGTGTGTCTGACGATCCCGGCACGCTGGAGCGGCATGTTTCGCTCCGCCACGGTCGCGGCCGAGATGCTCGCCGAAACCGAGGGACGCACACGGGTGACGGTCGTGGAGACGCCGACCGCGATCGGCGGCCTCGCGCTCGTCGCGCGCGCGGTGGCCGAGGTGTGCGCCTCGGGCGCAGACGTGGAGACCGTGCTCGCCCGGGTGCGCTCAGCGTCCTCGGACGTGCAGCTGTACGGCGCGCTGATGACGCTGACGTATGTCGCCCGCAGCGGCCGGGTCAACGCGCTCATCGCCGGCATCTCCAACTCGCTGCACGTGCGCCCCGTCTTCCGGCTGCAGAACGGAGACCCGGACCGAGTGGCGCTCACGCGCACCGCCTCCGGAGCCGTCGACGCCCTCGAGCGTGCCGCGATGGAGCGGCTCGACTCCATCCCGCAGTGGCTGCTCGTGTACCACGCGGACGCGGGTGAGGAGGCGGCGGCGCTGGCGAGGCGCCTCTCCGGCGCGACCAGGGTCGCCCGCACCGAAGTGGTCGAGCTGAGCCCGATCGGTGGCGCCTACACCGGGCCGGGGGCATTCGGCTTCGCCGCGCTGCCCGTCGACGGCGCGCCGCCGCGCGACGCCGCGGCCTCTCCCGCGTTCTAGCGCTTCACCGTTCCGCGTCGCGGACGCGGCGCGCGCGTGCCGCGCGGGGCGGAGCGGTTGGTCGCTTCGGCACAATGATCGCGGAAGGAGAACCGTTTACTTCAGGAAAGGGTCGCGTCCCCGACCCCTCAGGTGCGATGCAGCCCCAACACGAGTGCGGTCACGAAAATGGCCGTACAGACAACCACCGTGACCACCAGAGCGGGTAGCCGCCAGCGCGGCGGGATGACCGGGACCCAGCTTCCGGTGCGCGGCGGCCCGAGCTCGCCGTCGATCGAGCGGCGGAGGCGCATGAGCTCATCATGACCGCGGGTCTGATCTTCGGTGCCCTCGTGTTCGGGCTGGCGCAGGGCGGCGCCATCGCGCTGCTGGGCGCGGGGATCGTGACCATCCACCGCGGCTCGGGCGTGCTCAACCTCGCGCAGGGTGCCATGGCGATGTTCGCCACGTACATCGCTGTCGGCGTCGCGGGCGCCAGCGGGATCCACCCGGCGCGCTCGCTGCTGCTCGGCGCGTTCGCCGGCGTCGTCGCCGGCGCCGCGCTCGGGGTGCTCGTCGACCGTGTGGCGATGCGCCCGCTCGTGGGGCGGCCCCCGATCGTGCGCATGACCGCGACGCTCGGAGTCCTCTACATCCTGGTCAGCCTCTCGCAGCTCATCTGGGGCGCCACGACACGGAGCGCGCCGACGCTCTTCGGCGCCGGGGGACACCGCATCGGCGCCGTCGTGATCAGCAACGACTCGATCGGCGTGGCGCTCGTCGCACTCGCGCTCGCGGTGGGGCTGGGCTACTTCTATCAGCGGACGCGGCTCGGGACGGCCATCCGCGCCGTCGCCGACGACCGCGAGAACGCCGGGCTCGGTGGCATCCGCGTGCAGTGGGTCGGCAGCGTCTGCTGGGCCCTCGGCGGCGCCGCGGCCGCGATCGCCGGGATCATGCTCTCGCCCACGCTCGGGCTCAACAGCTTCATCCTCACGCTGCTGGTGATCCAGGCTCTGGCGGCCGCGCTCACGGGCCGCCTGCAGCACCTGCTGCCCACCCTGCTCGGCGGCGTGGGCATCGGCGTCCTCACCGCGCTGCTGCGAGCAATCCTCGAGCATGTCACGGCGGCGAGCGCGCCGACGTGGATCAACCTCACCGACGTCCAGGACGGCGTCGCGCTTGCATGGATGATCGGCGCCATCCTGCTGTGGCGGCGGCGCTCGCGCGACGCCAGCGGGCAGACGCCGAACCGATCCGAGGCGCGCATCGCCGTCGACCCCGCGTTTCGCACCGCGTTTCTCGTCGTCGCGGGACTGCTGGCGCTCGTGGTGCCGCTGTTCCTGCACGCGTCGACGCTGTATCTCCTGACGATCGGTGGTGCGTACGCGATCGCGATTCTCAGCCTGGTGCTGCTCACCGGCATGGGCGGTCAGTTCTCGCTGGCGCAGGCCAGCTTCATGGGAGTCGGCGCATTCGCGGCGGCACACCTGCTGCGCGACGCGCACATGTCGTACTGGCTTGCGCTGCCGCTCTCCGGACTGATCGCAGCGCCGTTCGGCGCCATCACCGGGTGGATCACGCTGCGCGCGCAGGGCGTGATGACCGCGGTGCTCACCCTCGGCGTCGGCAGCGTGATCACCGGGCTCTTTCTGAGCGCGACTGTGAACGGCGGCGGCCTCGGAAGCCTCACCGTCACGCGGCCGGACGCGCTCAGCGATTCGGTGCGCTACTGCTGGTTCGTGCTCGTCGTGCTCGCAGTGCTGATCGCATTCGTCTCCGCGCTGCGCACGCGCCGCACCGGCCGGGTCATGCTCGCGGTGCGCGACTCCGAGACCGCTGCGCGCGCGGTCGGCGTCAACCCGTACGGCGTGCGGGTGATGGCGTTCTCGCTCAGCGCGTTCATCGCCGGCATCGCGGGCGTGCTCTATGCGGGCACCGGCGGCGTCGCCGCGGTGAACGCCTTCGGGCCCTTCAACTCCATCGCGCTCGTTGCGTCGGGCGTGGTGGGCGGTCTCGGCAGCGCCGCCGGGGCCGTGATCGGCGGCATCCTGCAGGCGACGGGCCCCAGCTTCGTCAGCGGACTCCCGGGCCTCAGCCGCCTCGCGGACCCGGGCGACGTCGCCGGCATCCTGCTGGGGGCGCTGCTGCTCGTGCAGGTGATCGCCTTCCCATC
Source organism: Candidatus Dormiibacterota bacterium (assembly GCA_019234035.1). Taxonomy (GTDB): domain Bacteria; phylum Chloroflexota; class Dormibacteria; order Aeolococcales; family Aeolococcaceae; genus JAFALX01. The sequence goes on from JAFALX010000249.1 coordinate 5,597, forward strand.
CGGGCTGAGCCGGCCGCTGCTGAAGGCCGAGGCGTGGGTGTCGCGCCGGACACGCGGACAGTTAGGACACAGCGCCACCGCCGCGCCGGTGAGCTGAGGCAGCAGCGATGGCTCATCTCGAGGTCCGCGACGTCGCCGTCCGCTTCGGCACGACGGCTGCGCTCGACGGTGTCTCGCTCTCCGTCAGCCGCGGCGAGGTCGTCGGCATCCTCGGACCCAACGGCGCGGGCAAGACGACGCTGCTCGATGTCATCTCCGGCATCGAGCGTCCGCAGAAGGGCGAGATCCGTCTGGGCACTGCCGACGTCACGGCGATGCCCGTCGAGGAGCGCGCACGCCTCGGTGTCGCGCGCACGTTTCAGGCGGTCGAGCTGCTGCCGTCGCTGACGGTGGAGGAGAACGTGCTCCTCGGCTGCCAGTCGCGACAGCGCAGCGGGCTGATCTCAGACGGCCTGCGGCTGCCACGCAGCCGGCGCGCCGAGGTTCTGGCACGGCGCGAGGTGATGAGCGTGCTCGACTCGCTCGGCCTCACGCTGCTGCACGAGACGCCGGTCGCGTCGCTGCCGCTGGGCACGCAGCGGATGGTGGAGATCGCACGTGCGCTGTGCATGCAACCGTCGCTGCTCATGCTGGACGAGGCCGGATCCGGCATGGAGGGCGACATGCTGCGGCGCCTCGGCGCACTCATCGCGCGGCTGGCACGGTCCGGCACCGCAATCCTGCTCATCGAGCACGACGTCGAGTTCGTTTTGGCCAACTGCGACTTCATCTACATCATCGGCGGCGGCAGGATGCAGGCGCGCGGCACCGCCGCGGCAATCCGTCGCAGCCCGCTCCTGGCTGACATCTATCTGGGAAGGGCGATCGGTGGCGCAACTGCTGTCGCTTGAGCGCTGCGACGTCAGCTACGGCCCCGTGCGGGCGCTGACCGGGGTCAGCCTGGACCTGCAGCCCGGCGAGATCGTGGGCGTCGTCGGGGCACTGGGCGCGGGCAAGACGACGCTGATGCGCGCGCTCGCGGGGCTCGTGCAGCCGAGCCACGGCTCGGTCCGGCTCGACGGTGAGGACATCACCCGTCTGCCGTGGGACGCGCGGGCTCGGCTCGGCATCGTTCACGTGCCCGCCGGCGGCGGGCTGTTCCCCACGCTGACCGTCGCCGAGAACCTGATGCTCGCCGAGGCGCCGCAGAGCAACGGAGAGCGTCGCGTCCGGTTGGAGCACATGTTCCCGCTCCTCGTCGAGCGCCGGCGGCAGACCGCAGGATCGCTGAGCGGCGGCGAGCAGCGTCAGCTCGCCGTCGCGCGCGGGGCGCTGAGCCGGCCGCGCGTGCTGCTGCTCGACGAACCGCTCCTGGGCCTCTCGCCGGTGACGGGCGCAACCGTGATGCGCCTGCTCACGCAGCTCGGTCGCGAAGGCGTGGCGATCCTCATCTCCGAGGAGCGCCCGACCGACGACCTGCGCGCGCTGGCGGGGCGCCTCGTCGGGCTGCGCGCCGGGCACGTGGTCGGCGCCGCCGAGGTCATGCCGGCGTTCCCGGGGCAGGTCGCCGGCGGCGGCGATCTCGAACGGGTGGAGGTGGAGATGGTCGGCCTGCCGCTGTCGACGCGCGACCGCCGCGCGCTGCAGACGATCGCGCAGGCGCGAGGCATCCCGGTGGGCAGGCTCATCGCCGAGCTCGCGCACCGCCACACCGAGGAGAACGCGGAGGAGTGGGAGTGAGAGCGCGCCTCGCCGCCGCGGCGTTCCTCGCGCCGGCGGTGGCACTCGCAGCCGCGCCAGGCGCGCGGACCGCGGCGGCGGCCACGGCGCAGCCCATCCCCTTCGACGCGTACATCGCCGACGGCGACGCGTCCTGCCTCGAGCTGAACGTCAACATCGCCGGCTACAGCTTCACCGTCGAGCCCGACGTGCGCATGCCCCGGGCGTCGTCGACCATCAGCGAGGGTGAGTCCGCGGCGCTGGCGGCGCCGATCGATCCCGGGGACTCCGTCGACACGCTGGGCGGCCTGCTCGTCCCGCGGGAGGAAGGCCAGGTCGCGAGCGGCCTCGACTCCGCCAGCGCCAACATCCCGATCCCGATCCCGGGCGACCCGGGCAGCTCGGTGGTCCAAGCGTTGAACCCGATCAACCCCGCGCTCGAGTACCCGATCGAGCACGCCAGCGCTACCTACCCCCAGCCGGGGTCGACCGCCGCGCAGGAGTCGACCTATCTCGGCGCGAGCAACGTCGCCGCCGCCGACCCCACCGGGCTGCTCAGCCTGGACGGCACCGCCGGGAACGCCAAGGCGGACGCGCAGTCCGCCACCGCGGACGCAGGCGCGGGCGCCGCGCTGTCCGTGTCCCTTCTCGGTCTCAGCGTCGGTCGCTTCTCCGCCCACTCGGCGTCGCAGGTCGGGCAGAGCACCGTCAGCGACGACGTCTCCTGCACGCTCGGCAATGTCGACCTCAGGCCGCCCGGCACGGGCTACTCGCTGCACATCGGGTCGCTGACGGCCACGCTGCACAGCGAGCGCAGCAACAAGGGGCACAAGGCGACCTCCACGCCCTCGCTGGAGATCTCCGGCATGAGCGTCACCCAGACGAGCGGCGGCACGACGACCACCAGCAATCTCAGCCCGGCGGGCAACACCGTCACCGTGCCCGCCTCCCTAAGCAGCGTGGCATTGCCCCAACCACCGAATCTCCTGCCACTGCCGGCGCCGGTCCCGGCGTCGATCGAGTCGCTCGGGCTGACCGGGACGACCTCGGGCAGCGCGCTGAGCTCGCAGAACAACGAGGTGACGAGCTCGATGATCGCGGCCACGCTGACCATGCGGACCACGGCCCCGGTGCCGACGTCGATTCCCACCGGGCCGCCTGCCTGCTTGACGAATCCACAGCAGATCGCGCAGTGCCTGCCGTCGCTCGTCCCGGCGGGCGGCGGGTTGCCGATCACCTCGGCACCGGCCACCTACACGCTGTCACTGGCGAGCCTCGACAGCCGCGCATACGGCTTCATCTCGTCCTCCGCGTCGACCGGCTTCTCGGTGCCGGGCGGCGGCGCGACCTCGTCGCCGTTGGGCAGCCCGGGGTCGAGCGGATCAGCCGCCACCGGGACCGGGCGCCCCGGCACGCCGGGCACCAAGCCGGTGTCGGCGACGCTGACCGTGGCCGGCACGGCCGCGACGATCCGCTGGACCGTCGTCGCGCTCGCGGGGCTGCTCGAGGCGTTGCTCCTGGCGGCGCTGTTCATGCGGCGTCGTTCTGCAGCGCGTGGCGGCGGGACGCCGCCGTCGCCTGACCGCTACGTCGACATGCCCTGATGCACCGCTCGGATCGCACCTTCACGCTCATGCTTGCGGCCGCCATCGCCGGGACGGCGCTGATCAGCGCGGTGATGGTGGCGGGGATGTACGTGCCCGGAACGAAGGCATCGAAGCACGTGATCCAGGTCAGCGCCGGCAGCGCCGGAACCGCCGGAAGCACCGCGCCGCCGGCGGCGAGCGCGACGCCGGGCGGCGGGCCCTCTGCCGGCAGCGGCGGCAATGGCGGCGGCCCCGGGGTCCCGCCGTCGTCGAGCCTCACTCGTCAGGCGTGCCAGAACGGCGTGGTGCACCTGGGCTCGATCATCACGCAGACCGGTCCCGGTCGCTCCATCACCATGGCGCACGCGCTGATCGCCTGGGAGAAATCGGTCAACGCGCAGGGCGGCATCAACGGATGCAGGATCGACATCGACGGCGGCAACATCCTCGACGACCAGGGCAATCCCGACCTCGGCGCGTCGCAGTACCGCCAGCTCTGGGACGACGACAAGGTCTTCGCGTTCGTCGGCGAATGCGCGCCGCTCACCGACGAGCAGATGGTGCCGTACGTTCAGCAGAACAGCGTGCCCCTCGTGGGCGAGTGTCAGTCGGCGACGACGGCGTACTCGCCTCCCGGCGGCAGCGGCTGCTTCTGCATCTGGGTGGGCGGACCGACGCCGACGCAGAACGGCCGGCTCGGCGCGGAGCTCATGGAGCGCGTGCAGAGCTGGCCGGCATCGGGCGGGCAGGTGGCGCTCGTCTGCCTCAACGACCCGACGACGATCCAGGACTGCCAGGGTGCTGCCGCCGCGTACGGCGGCGGTGCGCTGTGGAACGGCGGCCCGCAGATGGAGCAGGTCTACGACAACAACTACGGCCAGCTCATCGCGCAGTGGCAGGCGGCGAACATCACACACGTGCATCTCGTGCTCGACCCGGGCAGCCTGGATCGCTTCCTGCAGGCGGCCAACGACGCCGGATACAAGCCGCAGATGTTCAACAACCTCGTCATCGACACCGGCACGGCGGGCAGCGGTGGCTACCCGAATGCGAACGGCATGTACATCGGCACGCCGTGGACCCCGCTGGATCAGAACACACCGGGCATGCAGCGGCTGCGTGCGGCGATGTCGACGTACTACCCCGACGACACCATCGATCTGTACGCGCAGACGGCGTGGATCTCCTGTCTCATCTTCGAGCACTCCCTCGAGCAGATGGGCTCGAACGTCACGCAGGCGAACCTGATCAACACGCTGAACAGCATTCGCGGCTGGGACAGCGGGCTCGGCCCGGTCGAGAGCTACTCACCGACGAACCACGTCGGGCCGCTGGAGTCGGCGTTGATGCAGCTCCAGGGTGCGGGCACGTCCGGCTGGAAGCTCGTCACTGTGCACGGCGCGATCGCCGGGTAGCCCTCGCTGCCCGAGTCTGCCGATCGCAGGACTGGGATTCCGCCGGTACATCATGCCTACGATCGGATGGCGTGACACCCCGAGTCAGCGAGCGCGCGGGCGCGCGCGCCGCCGCCGAGAACGAACCGAAACCCGATGCCGCAGCACACGTCCAACGGTTGGACCGTGAGCGCGCTGCGCGCGACGAGTTCTGGCGATGGGGACGCATCGTCTTCGCGCTGGCATCGGTCTTCCTCGTGGTGCAGCTCCTGCACATGGTGCAGGGCGTGGTCGACGCGGTGCTGCGCGTCCTCCTGCTGCTCGTCTTCGGCGGTCTCGTCGCGCTCGTCCTGCTGCCGCTGGAGCGGCTCCTCGTGCGCCGGATGCCGCCGACACCGGCTGCGCTGCTGTCCCTGCTGGCCGCTGTCGTCGCAGCCGGAGCCGTCGGGTACGCGATCTCGCAGGGGGTGATCGGAGAGGCGCAACAGCTGTCGCACAACCTTCCCCAGCTGGAGAAGCCCTTCCAGGAGCTGCAGCGATTCCTCTCCCAGCACGGCATCGACGTCGGCATCGGGTCGCTCGCCTCGAGCCTCGGCATCCAGGCCTCGCCGGGGAACATCGGCTCGGCGATCGTCTCCGCGCTGTCGTTCACCGTGGAGCTGGCCGTTGACGCCGTCATCGTCATCGTGGCGGCGTTCTGGCTGCTGCGTGATCGAGTGCGGCTGCGACACGGCGCGGTGAGGGTGCTGCCGGCGCGCTGGCGGGTGGAGACGGAGTTCGCGTTCGAAGCGTTCGCCACAGTCTTTGGCGGTTACCTGCGGGGGCAACTGCTGCTGGCGGCGCTGGTGGGGCTGCTGGCCCTCGCGGGGAGTGCGCTGATCGGCGTGCCATTCCCGTTCCTCGTCGGGTTCGCCGCCGGCGTGTTCGAGCTCATCCCGCTTGCCGGCCCGTTCATCGGCGGCGGCGTCGCGGTGCTCTTCGCGCTGACGCGGTCGCCGGGCGTGGCGCTGGCGACGATCGGGCTGTTCGCCGTGATCCACATCGTTGAGGGATACGTCGTCGCGCCGCGGGTGCAGGGGCGATTCGTGCGGCTGCATCCGCTGGTCAGCCTCCTGGCACTCGTCGCGGGCGTGTACGCCGGCGGTTTCCTCGGCGCATTCTTCGCGGTGCCGGTCGCCAGCCTTGCGGCCGTGCTCCTCCGCGCGCGCCTCTCGGACCTGCGCGAGGCGGAGCCTGAGCTGTTCGCGATGACCGCCGACGACCGCGAGCTCGTCAGCCGGCGACGCAACCTGCTTCGCGAGTACCGGGGGAACCTCGTGGCAAGGCTCAAGAGCGCGGTTCAGCGCCTCGTGCGCTCGTGACCGCCGCCACGACGATTTCTGTGTAATCATGTAATCCATGCAAGCTAAGGCCTCCCCGCCCACCCTGACCGACGCAGAGCTGACCGGCTGGTTCGCCGGACGGCTCCCCGACAAGCTGTTCGCCGGCGCCCCGACGATCACCACCGATCGCGACGAGATCCTCGTCGTCGGCACCGTCGACGAACCCGAGGTCCCCGCGGACGCGACCGACGCCACGCGTGCGGCGGCTCGTTCGGCGCGCATCGCGAGGTTCCGGACCGAGACGCGCGACGCACGCATCCAGGTTGCTCGCGATGCCGAGCGCCTCTTCGGGCGCAAGGTCTCCTGGGGGGCGCGCTGCGGCGACACCGAGGAGCTCTTCACCACCCTCGGCGTGCCCGTCATGACGCGGCTACGCCTCCAGGACCGCGGCACGCTGGACACGCTGATCGACGCGGGCGTGGCCCGCAGCCGCAGCGAGGCGCTCGCCTGGTGCGTGCGGCTCGTGGCGCAACATCAATCGGATTGGATCGCCAGCCTGCGTGCAGCGCTGACCGATGTGGAGAAGGTCCGTGGCGAAGGACCAGACGTCGGTTGACGCCGAGCTCCTCGATTCGTATTCCCGAACACTGATCGACGTCGCCGAGCGGGTCTCGGCATCGGTCGCGGCTGTGACTGTCATCGCGCGGGGTCGTGATGGCAGCCGCCGCGGCGCCGGCAGCGGCTCGGCCGTCGCTCTCAGCGCCGACGGCTACCTGGTCACGTCTGCGCACGTGGTCGCCCAGGGCGGCGAGGGCAACGTGCAGCTGGCCGACGGCACCGACCTGGACTTTCGCGTCCAGGGCCGAGATCCACTGTCCGATCTCGCGGTGCTCCGTACCGAGGGCGGCGGGCTCCGCCCGGCTCAGCTGGGCGACGCCGACACGCTGCGCCCGGGCCAGCTCGTGGTCGCGGTGGGCAACCCGCTCGGATTCACGGGCAGCGTCACCGCCGGCGTGGTCAGCGCGCTCGGTCGCTCTCTGCCGACTCGCAACGGCCAGCAGGTTCGCGTCATCGATGACGTCATCCAGACCGACGCGGCCCTGAACCCCGGCAACTCCGGCGGTGCGCTCGCCGACAGCCGCGCGCGCGTGATCGGCATCAACACCGCCGTCGCCGGCGTCGGCCTCGGGTTGGCGGTCCCCGTCAACGAGACCACCCAACGGATCATCGGCGCGCTGGTGCGCGACGGACGGGTGCGCCGTGCCCACCTCGGGGTCGCCGGCGCAGCCCGGCCGCTGCCGCCGCGCTGGGCCGAGGAGCTCGGCCGGCGCAACGGCCTGACCGTCATGGAGGTGGTGCCCGGCAGCCCGGCCGAGACCGCGGGCCTCCGCCGCGACGACGTCGTGGTCGAGGTCGAGGGACGCGCGATCACGCGACCGCACGACCTGCAGCGGCTGATGGTCGACCGCGCCATCGATCGCTTCATGGTGCTGCGCGTCCTGCGCAACGGCCGGATGCAAACGCTGACCGCGATCCCCAACGAGCTGAAGGCCGCGTAGCTGGATCTAGGACACGGCCGCGACGGGCGCGCGCAGGCCGGTCCGAAACGATCCCGGCGCGCGCCCGAACTCACGCGCGAACGCCTTCGAGAACGACGAGTCGTTCCGGTACCCGGTGGCGGCAGCGATGTCGAGTAGCGAGAGTCGCGTGGTCGACAGCAGACCGGCGGCGGCACTCAATCGCAGTCGCATGATGTAGCGCATCGGCGATTCCCCGACACTGCGGCGGAAGCGGCTGATGAACACGGTGCGCGTCAGGCCGACCTGCCGGGCCAGGCGGTCGACGGTCCAGTGCGCCGAAAGCTGTTGCCGTACAAGGGAGATCGCCGTCGAGATCTCGGGATCGTCAGACAACACGGCGAGCGGCAGCACCCCGGCGCGATCGGCGGCGGTCAGCCACGCACGGAGCGCCTGCGCCACGAAGACGTCGGCGATCTTGGCCTGAATCGCGCTGGACCCGCGATCCCCCTCCGCAGCCTCGGCCTCGAGGCTGCTCAGCATCGGCGCGAGCCACGTCGACATCGCGACGGAGTCGGCATCCACGCGCAGGACATCGGGCAACAGGGGCAGAACCCTGTGCTCATCGGCGACCGAGAAGGCGCCGCACAACAGGCGCGTCATCGGGCCGGCGCCGCCATAACTGATGCGCGTGCCGCCGTCGACGGAATGTTCGGCGATCAACCGATCGAGCGGCACGGCCCCGGCAGCCGGCTCGTCGCGGATCGCATGGGCGTGACCACGTGGCAGCAACGCCAGATCCCCGGCACGCAGCAGGATCGGCGCATCGCCGCCGAGCGAGAGCCACCCGGCGCCGGAGAGCACGAGATGGAACTTCGACATCGGCGCGCCGTCGACACTGAAGCCCCACGGAGCGGTCAGCTCCGAGAGACAGAAGACGCTGGAGCGGACGCTCAACGCGGTCAGCGCGTCGCCGATCGGATCGGACCGCTGTGCGCCTACCGGCTCCACCGACCACCTCCACCATCTGGGACGGCCGATTGGACAAGAAACATGTCCGATCAACCATACGCGCCGGGGCCGAGGGCAGCAATATCAAGTCCACCCGTCAACGGTCACCGAAGGGAAACCCGAATGCCCAAGTTCCTCATCACCTACCACGGAAGCGAAGGTCCACCGCCGGACCCGGAGGCGCGCAAGCAGATCGAGGCCGCCTTCATGGCCTGGGCGCATTCGGTGGGGACCGCGCTCGCCGACCCGGGTGCGCCACTCGCGAACTTCAAGACCGTGTCGTCGTCCGGCGTTGCGGACGGCCAGGCGGGCGGCGTCTTCGGCGGGTACACCATCCTCGACGCTCCCGATGTTGACGCGGCCGCCAAGCTCTGCGAGACGCATCCGTACGTGAAGCGCGGCGGCGAGCTGCAGGTCAGCCAGTCGGTCGGCCTGGACTGACGGCTCGCACGCCTCCCGGCAGCAGCTAATGATTCGGCAGCCGGCCGGCAGCGCGTGCCAGCGCGGCGCAGGCCTCGACGAGCGAAGCGTTGTCGGCCGCCACCGAGCCATCCGGCATCACCAAGGTGTCCTCGAGTCCGACGCGGACGTCGTGACCATGTTCGACCGCTGATGCGATCACCGCCCAGGTGGCGCGACCCGACCCGTGGTGCAGACGCGGGGTCTCCACGAGGCCGTCGTCGAGGATGAGGTCGATTCTTGACGCCAGCGCGACGGCGGTCTCGGCGCCGTCCGCTGCCTCGACCTCGACCAGCAGCCGGTCACACGCCGCGTCCAGGCCGCGCTTGACAAACTCGCGCGCGTCGTCTTCGGTCCACACGCCCGCCTCGACGCCGACACCCCGCGCGTTCAAGAGGTCGACGACATCGAGGTAGCCGTCCTCGCTGAGGTTCACCGACGCGAAGTCGGGGACCGGATCCCAGGCTGCGATGGCCGCCAGCCGGCGTGCTGGATCCGGCTCGATCCACGCGGCGGTCGTGACTCCGATCCCCAGCTCGGGGCGCGCCGAGCGCATCGCTGCGATCACGGTGCCGACGCTCGCCGGATCGAGCGATTCGCTTCCATCCGCTGCTCGCGGGTGCACATGGAGCGACGTGGCGCCGGCGGCCGATATACGAGCGGCATCAGCGGCAATGGCGTCCGCTGTCAGCGGCACCGCCGGATGCTCGAGGCGAGTCCGCGAACCGTTCACACAGCACTGCAGATGCATTCCGCAATGGTCTCAGGCGCGCGCTCTGCTGACACAATCGAGTGGTGCGACCTGTTGTGGGCCGAGACGACGGCTCGATCGAAGTGCTCGACGGCGTGCGCCCCGCCGCTCGCTCCGGCGCCCGTCTGCACCCGTTGAAAGCGGACGGCGTCGTGCCGCTCCCCGCGGGCACGACGCTGATGCACCTCCCAGGACGCGCCGCCACGGTGCTGCAGCGCGACGGGAATCCGCTCGAGCTCGGCGGCGAGCTGCTGCCGCTGGCTGCAGTGCTCCCGGTCGGGCACCTGCGCACGCTGCTGCCGGCAACGCGGCCGCTGCAGGGCTCGTCGCGGCTGCCGCTGTACGGATACGCGGCGGTGGCGGAGCACCGCGGACAGCTCGTCGTCGCCGCCACGGCCACGGATCGCTTCGGCTGGTGGATGCCGTCTCGGTTCGGCGGCAGCGACGTCGCCGCCGGCGTGGAGCGCGCGCGCGAGGCGTTGCCGGCGAACCGGCTCGTCGGTCACCTCGCGGTGTGCGCGCTGGAGAACCGTTGCTACACCGCGCAGAACACGTTCCTGCGCCGCTATGAAGGAGCGCTGCCCGCGTCGCCCGCGTGCAACGCGGACTGCCTCGGTTGCATCTCGTTGCAGAGCGATGGCGAAGCCCCGGCGCCGCAACCGCGCATGCGCTTTGCGCCGACGTGGCAGGAGCTTGCCGAGCTCGCCGAGTTTCACCTCACCGGCGACGATGCCGCCATCGTGTCATTCGGTCAGGGCTGCGAGGGTGAGCCGCTCACGCGTGGCGACGCACTGGTGCGGGCAACGCGCGCGATCCGCCGGCGGTTTGCGGCTGCCACGGTTCACGTCAACACCAACGGCAGCAGGCCCGGGGTGCTGCGCCGCATGATCGCCGCGGGTTGTAACAGCGTGCGTATCAGCGCGATCTCGTTCAACGACTCGGTGTTCCGTGCGTACTACCGGCCGGTCGGCTACACGCTCGACGATGTGATGGAGTGTGGCCGCGTGATGCGCGAGGCCGGAGGCCAGGTCTGTCTGAATCTTCTGACCTTCCCCGGGGTCACCGACTCTCCGGACGAGCTGGAGCGCACCGCGCAGGCGTGCCGCGACATGGGCGTGCACCAGGTCCAGTGGCGCTCGCTCAACGTCGACCACGACTGGCTCGTCGAGGTCTTAAGACGCCGCGACGCGTTGCCGCCGCAGGGAATCGGCATGGACGCGGCGTATCAGCGGCTGAGCGCGGAGCTTCCCGGCGTCGTGCACGGGAACTTCACGCGGCCGTGGCCGGCGACCGAGTCGGCACAGCACTCTGGGATTGAACCCGAAGGGGCCGTGGTATCCTCGATCTCGCCGTGAAGACTGGAATCCATCCCGAGTACCACACCGACGCCGTCGTGCACTGCCTCTGCGGCAACACGTTCACCACGGGGTCCACGCTGCCGGAGCTGAAGACGGAAGTGTGCTCGGTGTGCCATCCGTTCTTCACGGGCACGCAGCGCATCGTCGACACCGGTGGACAGGTCGAGCGCTTCCGCCGCCGTGCGCAGCGGGCCAAGGCCGGCGCAGCGTCAGCCTGAGCGCACCGCCGGCATGATCCGCCGCCGGCGCATTCGCGACCTGCTGCTGACGATCACCCTCAACGCGGTCAACGCGCCTCCGGCGCCGTTCTTCTATGGCGGGCAGGCAGTTGTGGAAGGCGTGCTCATGCGCGGTCGCCGTCACTACGCGGTGGCGGCGCGCAAGCCCGACGGCAGCATCATCGTGTACAGCGACCTCTTGCGCTCGCGCATCTACACCTCGAGGTTCTGGGCGCTGCCGTTCGTCCGCGGCGTGGCCGGACTCGCCGAGATGCTGCATCTGGGCATGCGGGCACTGCAGTGGTCGGTCCGAGTTCAGCTCGGCGACGACGTGCAGATCAGCCAGGGCACGATGCGCGTCGCCATGGGCGGCTCGTTCATCTTCGCAATCGGGCTCTTCATCGTCGCGCCGCTCGTGCTGAGCGCGGTGCTGCACAGGGCGCCCGTGCAGTCGGTCACCGGTGTGCTCATCGAGGGCGGCATCCGCGCGGTGATCCTGGTCGGGTACCTGCTCGTCATCGGCCTGCTGCCCAACATCAACCGGCTCTTCCAGTACCACGGCGCCGAGCACAAGCCGATCAACGCGCTCGAGGCCGGCCAGCCCGTCGACGTCGAGCACGTGCGCATCAACAGCCGCCTGCATCCGCGGTGCGGCACGGGGTTCATCGTGGTGGTCGCGCTGGTGAGCATCGTGGTGTTCGCGCCGCTCGGGTTCCTGAACCCGGTGGTGCGCATCCTCTGCCAGATCGCGCTGGTGCCGGTGGTCGCTGCGGTGTCGTACGAGATCATCCGCGCGCTCGCCAAGATCCGCCACACAGCCGCCGGCCGCATCCTGCTTGCGCCTGTTCTCAGTGCGCAGCTGCTGAGCACCCGCGAACCCGATGCGACGCAGATCGAGGTGGCCATCGCCGCGCTCGACGCCGCCCGCGAGCAGGAGCCGACGGTCGGCGAGGCGCTGCAGGTACCGTGAGCCCGCGCCCGCAGGTTGCAGTCACCCATGGCAGGAATTGAGGAACGGCTGACCGCGCTCGAGGAGCGCTACGGCGAGATCGAGCGTGAGCTCAGCGAGCCTGGTGCATTCAACGACCTCGAGCGGCTGCAACGACTCTCCCAGGAGCAGGCGCGGCTGCGCGATGTGGTCGAGACCGGGCGTCGCTGGCGTCAGGCGCGGCAGCGCTACGCCGATGCCGTTGAGCTGGCGCGCACGTCGGACGAGGCAGAGATGGTCGCGCTGGCTGAGGAGGAGGCCGTGGAGCAGGAGCAGCGCGCGGCCGCCGAGGACCAGCAGCTGCGCACCCTGCTGGTGCCGGTCGACCCCAACGACGAGCGCGATGTCGTCGTCGAGATCCGAGCCGGCACCGGGGGTGACGAGGCGGCGCTGTTCGCCGGCGATCTCTTCCGCATGTACATGCGCTACGCGGAGCGGCGGCGCTGGCGCGTCGAGGTGCTCGATCAGAACGAGACCGCGGGGCACGGCTTCAAGGAGCTCGTGTTCGAGGTGCACGGCCGGGGCGCGTACTCGCGGCTGAAGTTCGAGTCGGGAGTGCACCGCGTCCAGCGCGTCCCCCAGACCGAGGCGCAGGGACGGATCCACACCTCGGCCGCGTCGGTGGTCGTGCTGCCGGAGGCGGACGACATCGAGGTCGAGATCGACGAGAAGGACCTCGACATCGACGTCTACCGCAGCACCGGACCCGGCGGCCAGAGCGTCAACACCACCGACTCCGCGGTGCGCATCACACACCTGCCGACCGGACTCGTCGTCACCTGCCAGGACGAGAAGTCGCAGATCAAGAACCGCGCCAAGGCGATGCGCGTGCTCAAGGCGCGGCTGTACGACCTCGCCGAGGCGCAGCGCCACGCCGAGCTGACGGAGACGCGGCGTTCGATGGTGGGCAGCGGCGACCGCAGCGAGAAGATCCGCACCTACAACTTCCCGCAGTCGCGGGTCACCGACCACCGCATCGGCCTCGACCTGCACCAGCTGCAGCGTGTGCTCGACGGTGACCTCGATCTCATCATCGAGCCGCTGATGCAGCAGGAGCAGGCCCGCCGCCTGCTCGAGGGATCGGACGAGAACGGTGCCGCCGGCACCGCGGCGTGAAGCCCGCCCTCCCGGAAGCAGCGCGGACGAGACCCCAGGCCGCGGCATCGCCTCACAATCACGAGCCGATGGCGGCGACCCCCGCGTCGAGCGAGCGCACGCTCATCGACGTCCTCCGTCTCAGCACGGACTACCTCGCGCAGCACGGCAGCACCTCGCCGCGTCTCGACGCCGAGCTGCTCCTCGCCCGTGCACTCGACGTACGCCGCATCGACCTGTACCTGCTGTACGACCGGCCGCTGCGCGAGCCGGAGCTTGCCGCGACTCGCGAACTGATCCGGCGGCGCGCGAGCGGCGAGCCCGTTGCGTACATCACCGGCGTGCGCGAGTTCTACAACCGCGCGTTCGCCGTCACGCCGGCGGTGCTGATTCCGCGCCCCGAGACCGAGACACTGGTCGAGGTGGCAGTGGAGCGCCTGCGTGCACGCGGCCACCACGCACCACCGGCGGTCGTCGACATCGGCACCGGCAGCGGCGCCATCGCCGTGACGGTCGCCGCGGAGCTGCCGCACCTTCACATCTTTGTGACCGATGTGAGCCCCGCTGCGATTGAGGTCGCCCACATCAACGCCGCACGACATGGCGTTGAGCAGCGCCTGACGTTTGTGGAGGGAGCGTGGGCGGCGGCGCACGCACAGGCCCAGTTCGACGTCGTGCTGAGCAACCCGCCATACGTCACGACCGAGGAGCTGGCCGAGAGCTCCCGCGACGTGCGCGACTTCGAGCCACACCTCGCACTCGACGGCGGAGCAGACGGCCTCGACGCCTACCGCGCGCTGGCCGCATCGCTCGCGGGCCACATGAGCTCGAGCGCGACGCTGTTGCTCGAGATCGATCCGCGACGCGCGGACCAAGTCGCAGGCGTCGTGCGCGGCGTCTTCCCGGATGCCGGCTTCACATTCCATGAAGACCTCACGCGCCGAAACCGCGTTCTCGAGGCGAATTTGCCATGATCGATGCCCTCGACGAGGCAGCGGCCGCGGTCCGCGCGGGCGAGGTGGTCGTCATTCCCACCGACACGGTGTACGGCCTGGCCTGCGACCCATCGAGCGCCGTGGCAGTCGAACGCATCTACGTGATCAAGGAGCGTCCGGCCGGCCTCGAGCTAACGCTGCTCGCGGCGAGCCTTGCCGACGTGGAAGCCGCCGTGGAGCTCGACGACACCGCGCGCCGCCTTGCAGCGCGGTTCTGGCCCGGTCCTCTCTCCATCGTGGCGCCCGTCGGACGCCGTCGCCTGGCAATTCCACGGGGTGGCAGCACCCTCAGCACGCGCGTACCCAATCACACAGTGCTGCTCGACCTCTTGTCGCGAACCGGGCCGTTGGCCACTACCAGCGCCAATCGCCACGGGGCCCCTGCAGCCATCGACGCGGACGGTGCCAGGGCTGCGCTCGGCGGGGCGGTCGTCATCGTGCTCGACGGCGGCCCCGCAGCCGGGTTGGCCTCCACTATCATCGATTGCAGCCGCACCCCACCCGAGGTGTTGCGCGAGGGACCGATTTCCACGGCGGACCTGGTCCCCTCGGCCCCGATCCAGACCACGATGAGGTACGACGCGGGATGAACACAGGGTTGTGAACGACTCCGCGGTAGGGACGACACGGTACGAAGCGGGACCACTCGCCGCGAATCTTGGCGCTTGCGTGTTCTGCCGTGGCGCCCCCAGTTTCCGCCTAATCGGCGACACGCCGTTGTCGTCGTCGGGCGCCACGGTACGTTCGTGACCACCGCGGCTGTGCACCAGGCGTACCGCTTTGCCCTCGACCCGACACGAACCCAGCGCGGCGCGTTGGCCGCCCACTGCGGCGCGGCCCGCTTCGCCTTCAACTGGGGCCTGGAGCAGGTCAAGGCATCGATGGCACTGTGCGAGTTCGAACGCTGTATGTTCGGCGAAGTGCGAACGGCGCCGCTGCGCTGGAGCCTGGCAGGTTTGCGCCGGGAGTGGAACCGCGACAAGGATCGCGTCGCGCCCTGGTGGGCACAGCAGTCTAAGGAGGCTTACTCCAGCGGACTTGCGGGCCTGGTGGCAGCGTTACAAAACTGGCGCTCCAGCCGCGACGGCAAGCGCCGCGGTACTCCCGTTGAGTTTCCGCCGTTTCGCAAGCGAGGCCACCGCGATTCTTGCCGCTTCACAACGGGGGCGATCCACATCGACGGCGTCCGCCACGTCACATTGCCGCGAATCGGGCGCCTGCGCACGTCAGAAAGCACTGAGAAGCTGGGACGGAAGGTGGCCTCGGGGACAGCACGGATCCTCAGCGCGACTCTGTGCCGTGGGGCCGACCGCTGGTTCGTGTCCTTCACTTGCTCCGTGGAGCGCGCAGCAACACGTAGCAACGGCCATACGGATACGGTCGGAATCGATCTCGGCGTGCATAACTTGGCCGCGCTCTCGGGCGGCGAGTTGGTGCCGGCGCCGAAAGCTCTCTCGTGCGCGCTGCGTGCCCTGCGCCGGTCTCAGCGGGTTGTCGCGAGGCGCAGCCGGGGCAGCCGGCGCCGGCAGCGGGCACAGCTGCGTGTGGCACGTATTCATCGTCGGGTGGCCAACGTGCGACGCCACCACCTGCATGTCCTCAGCACGAGGCTAGCCAAGAATCCCGGCCGCCTCGTAATCGAGGACCTCAATCTGAAAGGAATGGTCCGAACTGGCCGAGGCACAGTCGCGGAGCCGGGCCAGCGAGTGCGGGCCCGCTCCGGACAAAATCGCTTGCTACTTGACGCTGGCTTTGGCGACTTCCGTCGCTTGCTCGAGTACAAGTCGGTCTGGTACGGCAGCCGCTTGCTAGTAGCCGATCGCTGGTTTCCGAGCAGCAAGCGATGCTCGGCTTGCGGCGCGGTGCGTTCCGAGCTGGCCAGAGCGGAGCGCGTGTTCGCTTGCGCTGCATGTAGCTTCCGGCTCGACCGCGACCTCAACGCCGCGCGAAATCTCGATTGGTGGGCTGCGGGTCACGACGTCGCCGCCAGTGCGGTGGAGACGCAAAACGCTCGTCGAGGGGCTGCAACGATCCGGCCTCATGCCGGGGAGGGCCTCGAGGAAGCGAGAACCGGGATCGTCCCGGAGCCCGCCGGCTTGACGACCGGCGGCCGTGATCAGTTAGGACTCGCATATGTCCCCTGTTGACGGACGGCTACCGGGAGACAGCGGCACAGCCGTCGCTGACGACCGCCCCGGCGACGACCGGTTCAACGCCAAGCCGTTCGTGCGCGCGACCGATCCCGAGCTCGCGGCGCTGCTGGACGCCGAGCTCGACCGCCAGGAGCAGACGCTCGAGCTGATCCCGTCGGAGAACCTCGCCTCGCCGGCTGTCCTCGACGCGCTCGGCTCCTGGCTCAACAACAAGTACGCCGAGGGCACACCGGGCAAGCGCTATTACGGCGGCTGCCAGGTGGTCGATCAGATCGAGATCCTCGCGCGCGACCGCGCGAAGGAGCTGTTCGGCGCCGAGCACGCCAACGTCCAGCCGCACTCGGGCACGCAGGCCAACATGGCCGTGTACCAGTCGGCGCTCGAGCCGGGTGACCGGGTGCTGGGCATGGCGCTGGACCAGGGCGGCCATCTCACCCACGGGTCACCGGTGAGCTTCAGCGGCAAGATCTATCACTTCGAGCCGTATTTCGTCTCAGAGGAGACGGGCGTGCTCGACATGGACGCCGTCCGTCGCCGCGCGCTCGAGGTGATGCCGAAGATGATCGTCGCGGGGTACAGCTCGTACCCGCGGATCCTCGACTTCCCCGCGTTCGCCGAGATCGCGAAGGAGGTCAACGCGCTGCTGCTGGTCGACATGGCGCACTTCGCCGGCCTGGTCGCGGGTGGAGCTCACCCGAGCCCGGTCCCGCACGCCGACTTCGTGACCCTCACCACGCACAAGACGATGCGCGGCCCCTGGGGCGCGATCATTCTGTGCAAGGCGCAGCACGCCGACTCCGTCGACAAATCGGTGGTGCCCGGCGTCCAGGGAGGACCACATCCCCACGGCATGGCTGCCAAGGCGGTGATGCTCCATCAGTGCCTGCAGCCGGAGTTCCGCACGTATGCGCGTCAGGTGGTGGCCAATGCGGCGGCGCTGGCCCGGGGGCTCCGAGCCCGCGGCGCCGTGCTCACCACCGGGGGCACCGAGAACCACCTCATGGTGATCGACCTGCGCCCGTACGGCCTGCGCGGGCGCGCGGTGCAGGCGGCGTTCGACGAGGCAGGCATCACCGTCAACGCCAACACGTTCCCGGGACACGGCGGCACGCCGTTCAACCCCAACGGCATCCGCCTGGGGAGCCCCTCGGTCACCTCGCGCGGCATGCAGGAGCCGGAGATGGACGAGATCGCCGGCCTGATCGTCGCACTGCTCGAGGACCTCGAGGGCCGCGCGACCCGCGAGAGCGTGCGCGGCCGCAGCCTGGACCTCTGCCGGCGCTTCCCGCTGCCGTACCGCTCGGCGGCATGACAGCAGCCGCAACCCCCTGGCTGCCCGCACTTCCGCCGTTTCTCGCCGCCGGGGCCGTGTGCATCGCGGCGCTTCCCGTCTCGATCTGGCTGGCCCGGCGCACGGGCGCCGTCGCCGAGCCTGACGCAGACCGCCACATCCACTCGCAGCCGACGCCGCGCCTCGGTGGCATCGCCATGTTCCTCGGCTTCGCCGTTGCCGTCGCCGCCTTCGGCTCCTCCATTCAGTACCGCTGGCAGGTCGTCGCGGTCTGCGGCGCGATCACCATCGCGATGGCGCTCGACGACATCTTCGACCTCTCCTGGAAGGCGAAGCTCACGATCGAGGTGGGGGGCGGCGTGCTCGTGGCCCTGGCCGGTGTGCTCATCACATTCATCGCCGTGCCCGGCCTCGGGTCCACATCGGTGTGGCAGCTCGGCTGGCTCGCAGCCCCGATCACGATCGCGTGGATCGCCGGCATGGAGGTGTCGGTGAACTTCCTCGACGGCGCCGATGGCGTCGCCGCGGGCGTCGTGGCGATCGTCGCGGCCGTGCTCCTCCTGGCCGCGATCAACCGTTTGCACGGCCCGGGCGACGTGCAGAGCGGGGTCATCGTCATGAGCGGGGCGATCATGGGCTGCTGCCTCGGCTTTCTCGTCTTCAACCTGCCACCGGCGCGCGTGTTCATGGGTGACTCCGGCAGCCATTTCCTCGGTGTCGCGCTCGGGATGCTCACGATCCTGGGCGTCTCCAAGATCGTGGTCGGGCTGTCGCTGCTCGTCCCGATCATCGCCCTCGGCCTGCCCATCACCGACACGGCCTACGCCATCGTCCGCCGCAAGCGAGCCGGCCGCAGCCCCGCGGAACCCGACGCGGGCCACCTGCACCACCGCCTGCTCGCGCGGGGCATGACCCCACTCGAGACGGCGCTGACCTTCTATCTCGCCACCGGCATCCTCGGCTGCATCGCGCTCTCGATCTACGGCCACCGTAAGATCCTCGACGCGGCCCTGGCGCTCCTCGTGCTCGCGCTCGCCGCGCTGTTCTGGCGCAGCCGCCGCCGCCACCCGACCGCGGTGATCCTGCACGACGACGAGTTCGACCTCCAGGGCCGCGGCACCGTCCGCTCCAGCATCCGACGGGGCGAAGCCGACTAGCGCTCGTTGGTTGGGCTGGGGGTGGCGCTCGCGCGCTTCTTTCGCTCCGCCAACGGCGCTACGCCGCTCGGTCTCGCGCCGCTGGAGCGATTTCGCGCTCGTTCTCGCCGCTTCACAGTCGCTGCGCAGCGCGAGAGCCTTCACCCGCTGCGCAGTCGGCGCCGATCCGTGCAGAACGGCCCCTGTGCTAACGTCCGGCCGTTCGGTGTGGCCGTATTCTGGTGCCTTCCAGGAATTGATTCGAGTTGTGACCTGGCCGCCGCGCGCGGTATCTCACGCGGGGGTCGGCACGCTGACTGGGCAGGGTGACGGACGGGGCGACAGGCCCCGCCGCGGAGCCCCGTCGGGCAGCGAGCTGATCGGAATGGGCGTCGCCATTGCAGCGGCTTTTGCACTGCCGTTCGGTGCAGGCCTGGGCATCGACGCGCTGTTGCACAGCAGTCCGGTGGGCGTTGTGATCGGCCTGTTCGCCGGCATCATCGCGGTCACGGCGTTTGTCGTGGCGCAGTTCCGCCGTTACCTGTGATGCAGGTGCAGTCCTCTGAGGCGTCGCCCGCACATGCGGTGCGCAATGCGGCGCTGGCGTGTGTCGTGCTCGCGCTTGCCGCTGCGGTGGCCGGGCTCATCGCGCGCCAGCCGATGATCGGCGGTGCGCTCGCGACCGGGCTGCTGCTCGGCGCGCTCAACGGGGCACTCGCAGCTCGGCTGTTCAACCTCCCCGTGCCGTTCCTCGCCACGAGCCTCGCCCGGCTCCTGACGTTGAGCCTCATCGGCATCGCGATCGGCCTCGCGTTCGGCATCTCGCACATCTGGCTCGTGATCCTCGGAGTCGGGGTCGCCCAGCTCGCGCTCGCCGGTTCAGCGTTGCGCGCAACGATGCAGCGATGATCCTCGCGGACGCCGTTCCCGGCACCCACCCGACCTTTCAGATCTGCGGGTCGACGCTGTGCAAGTTCAACACCGACACGATCATCTCCAGCGCGATCGCCATCGCCCTGACGATGATCATCGTGCTCGGCGTCGCGCGCATGGTCCGCACCGATGGCGGCCCGCCGGGAAAGGTGCAGATGGTGCTCGAGCTGTTTCTCAGCTACACGCGCGGCCTCATCAAGGACTACGTCGCCCCGGATGCGGACTTCATCCTGCCCCTCGCGGCGACGATCTTCCTGTTCATCCTCATCGCCAACTGGATCGACTTCTTCCCGCTGACGCAGCCGCTTATCCCCGCGAACGCAGATGTGAACCTGACGTTCGCGATGTCGATCACCGTGATCGCGGTCGTGCAGTGGTACAGCGTGCGCGTCCTCGGCTGGCGGGGGTACTTCCGGCGCTACACCAAACCGTTCGAGCTCGGCATCGTGGCGCGCACCGTGTACGTGCCGCTCAACGTGATCGAGGAGATCGCCAAGCCGATCAGTCTCGCGCTTCGACTGTTCGGCAACATCTTCGGCGGGTTGGTGATGGTGTACCTCCTCACCCTAGCGTGGAACGCCTTCGTGGGGTCGAGCGTGATCCAGGATGCGCTGTCGCCGGCATGGATCGTCTTCTTGGTGATCTGGAAGCTCTTTGACGTCTTCCTCATCGGCACGATCCAGGCGTTCATCTTCATGCTGCTGACGATCATCTATTTCGGTATGGCTCGGGAAGGGCTCGAGGAGGAGCACCACGCGAGCGCGGCACACGCAACGACAGAACTCAGGAGTGAAGCCACATGAACCACGCACTCGCCATCATGGGCGGGCTCATCGCCGCCGGCCTTGCACTGGGCGGCGGAGCCATCGGAGCCGCCATCGGTGACGGACTCGCCGGCAGCGCGACGATCCAGGGGACCGCACGCCAGCCGGAGGCGCAGGGGCGCCTTCAGGTCACGATGTTCCTCATCATCGGCCTGGTCGAGGGCATGTACTTCATCAACCTCGCGCTGGGATTCTTCTTCGTCTTCGTCATCGCCAGCGGTGTCAAGTAGCGGGTGTGATCCGTGGTTGCTGACGCCGGCCTGCTCGACTTCAACGGCACGTTCATCGCCGAGCTGATCGCGTTCATCCTCATGATCCTGATCCTCGGCAGGTACGCGTACCCGCGGATCATGGCCGCCGCGAATGCGCGCGAGGAGCGCATCGAGGCGGGTCTTCGCGCCGCACAGGAGTCTGAACAGCGTCTGCTGCAGGTCCAGGAAGAGGTGCGCAAGACGCTCGACGAGGCGAAGGCGCAGGCGCGTGAGATCCTCTCCCGGTCGCACGCCGACGCAACCGTCGAGGCGCAGCAGGTTCTGCAGAACGCGCGCGCCGAGGCTGAGGCGCAGATCGAGCGGGCGCGTATAGACATCGGCGCGGAGCGCGACCGCGCGATTCAGGAGCTGCGTGGCGAGGTGAGCGCGCTGGTGGTCGAGGCCACCGGCAAGCTCGTCGGCGAGACGCTCGACGCGCAGAAGCATCAGCGCCTCATCGACGAAGCGCTCAACCGGGTCGGCGGTGCCGCCCCCGCGGCGAGCTCACGCAATTGATCGTTCGTGCCAGTCCGGTGGCGCGTCGCTACGCCGAGGCCTACTTCGGTCTTGCTCGCGAGGCCGAGGACATCGCCGGCTGGCGCGCCGAGCTCGCGGACGTGACCGAGGTGCTGTCGGACCCGAAGGTTGCGGGGACGCTGCAGAATCCGCGCCTCAATCTGACGCATCGCGTCAAGATCGGCCTGGAGCTGCTCGAAGGCGTCTCCGAGCAGGCACGCAATCTCGCGCGCCTGCTCATCGAGCGTCAGCGCGCCGGCCACATCCGCGAGGTGCTGGCCGCGTACGACGAGCTCGCGGACCGTGCCTCCGGCGTGCTTCGCGCCGAGGTCGTCACGGCGGTGCCCGTCGACGCGAAGGTCACCGAACAGATCACGAGCGTGCTGTCGCGTCGTTTCGGCCAGTCGGTCCATCCGGTCATTCGACAGGACCCGGCGATCATCGGCGGGCTCGTGGTGCGCATCGGCGATCGCGTGATCGACGACAGCATTCGCACGCATTTGCAACAGCTGCAGGCGTCGCTCGCCTGAGCACAGGAAGAGAACAGGAGACCACAGAACAGCGATGGCGATTCGAAGCGACGAGATCGGCGACATCCTGAGGCAGCGCATCCAGAGCTTCCAGGCTCCGGTGGTGGATGCCCACGAGGGCGTGATCACGTCGGTCTACGACGGCGTCGCGCGCATCTACGGTCTGGAGGAGGCGCTCGCAGGCGAGCTGCTCGAGTTCCCCGGTCCCGCCGGCAAGGGCATCGTGTACGGACTCGCGCTCGACCTCCGCGAGGACGGTGTCGGCGCCGCAATCATGGGCCCGTACGAGCACCTCCAGGAAGGCGACACGGTCCGCACGACCGGCGAGATCGCGGACGTGCCCGTCGGCGATGAGCTGGTCGGCCGCGTGGTGAGTCCGGTCGGCACTGAGCTCGATGATCGCGGGCCGATCGAAACGGCGCAGCGGCTGCCGGTCGAGCGCGTCGCCCCGGGCGTCATCGAGCGCCAGAACGTCGACACGCCGTTGCAGACGGGCATCAAGGCCATCGACGCCATGACG
>JAFALX010000429.1 GCA_019234035.1 Candidatus Dormiibacterota bacterium
GGCGAGGTCGTGCGCCGCAACGGCACGTGGGATCTCCCGGTGCGTGCGGCGCCGTACATGGCGTGGCGGCTGGCGCAGGCCGTGCGCCGATGAGGCCGGCAACCGCCGCGGAGATCCGCGACTGGGACGAGCTGGTGCTGGCCAATCCCGACTCCGGCCACGTGCTGCAGTCGCGGGCGTGGGGAGAGTTCAAGCGCGAGTGGGGCTGGGAGCCGCACTACCGCATTGCCGAGGTCGACGGCGCGCAGCTGGCGATCCTGTTGCTGCGCCGCCGGATTGCCGGTCTCGGATCGATCTGGTACGCGCCACGCGGGCCCGGCGTCTCGCGTGGCACGCAGCTGCAGCCGGTGGCCCGGGAGCTCCGCGGCATCGATGCCGGCTTCGTGGTCAAGGTGGACCCCGAGCTCCGCGCCGACACCGACACCTCATGCTGGGGAAGCGCCGGCATCGTGAAGTCGCCGGTGGAGGTGCAGAACAGCACCGCCACGATCCTGGTGGATCTGCGGCCGGAGGAGGACGCCATCATCGCGTCGTTCAAACCGAAGTGCCGCTACAACATCCGCCTGTCGGCGCGGCGCGGCGTGCGCGTCGAGCGTGTCGAGATCACCGATTCCACGATCGACGCGATGTACCGGCTGATGGGCGCGACCCAGCAGCGCGCCGGCTTCATGCTGCGGCCGCGTGCGTACTTCGCCCGCTACTGGCGGTTGCAGCACGCGGCCGGTCAGGGCGACCTGTTCTTCGCGATGCTCGAGAACGAGGTGCTGGCCGGCTGCTTCGTCACGCGATTCGGCACCAAGGCCTGGTACAAGGACGGCGGCTCCAGCCGGCGCCATCACGAGCTGATGGCGCCGTACCTCCTGCAGTGGGAGGTGATGCGCCGGCTGCGCGCCGGCGGCGTCACCACCTATGACCTGGTTGCCGTGCCGCGCCCCGCAGACATGTCACCGGGCCACCCGTTCTACGGGCTCTACCGTTTCAAGTCCGGTTTCAACGAGCACGTGACCGAGTTCGTCGGCACGTGGGACATTCCCCTGCAGCACAACCGCTATCGGCTGTGGAACGCAGCAGGGGAGCGTGTGACGCGGCAGTGGACCCACCGAGTCCACCACGATTTCTTCTTCTAGTCACGCGGGGGTTCTGCCCCCGCGTGCCCCCGAATTCATCAATATTTCAACAATCACGAGAATTGACGGGGGGTTCGCGGGGGGCTCGCCCCCCGCGTGTCAGCTCTTGGCGCGCGAGCCCCGTCCACCCTTGAGCGCGGTGGCGAGCGTCGTGCTGGCGGAGAAGCGAACCACGCGGCGGGCCGGCACCTTAACCTGCTCGCCGGTGCGCGGGTTGCGCCCGACGCGAGCCGCACGCTGCGAGGTCTTGAACGCCCCGAAGCCGTGGATGCGCACCTCGTCGCCCTTCTGCAGCGCGCCGGCGATCGTGTCGAAGAACCAGCTGACCTCGTCACGCGCCGCAGACATAGTGATTTCAGCGCGCTCCGCGAGCTGCTTGGCAAGAACGTCACGTGTTACCACAGTGGCCATGCGTCGTCTCCATATAAGCGGTCAAGCGGCTGCATTGTAGGCAAAGTACCGCACCAGTTGGGCAATATCTCGAACTTCCCCGACGCAGCATGGGACCGCGAACTGCTTGTGCTGAACGGACATGTGCTGCAGAGCTCCGGCTGGTTGCAGGTGCAGCGTGCGCTCGGTCACGAGATCCGCTGGGCGCGCGGCGACGGATGGCAGTGGGCCGGCGCGATCCGGCAGGGTGTGTTCCCGCGCTATCTGTACGTGCCATACGGCCCCGCGGGCAGCGGCCGGACGAGCGACGCGCTTCGCGACATCGTCCGCGCCGCGTCCGGTTCGCGTCTCGATTTCGTGCGGGTCGAGCCGACGGGGAACGACGCGCTTGCAGCGCTCGATGTGGCGCACGCACGAGCCGCACGGCCGGTGCAGCCGCGCTGCACCTGGGTTCTCGACCTCAGCGTCGGCGAGGATGCCCTTCGTGCGGGTCTGGAGTCCGGACATCGCAGCCGCATCAACGCGGCCGCGCGCAAGGGGCTCACCGTGCGGTGGAGCGACGATCCCGCCGACGTCGACATCTTCCTTGGGCTGCAACGCCTTGCCGCCCGTCGTTCGGGCTTCGGCGGACAGTCCGCGAGCTACCACCACACGCTCGCGAAGGTGTTGATGCCGCTCGAGATGGCGCGCCTGTACGTGGCGGAGGCCGATGGTTCAGCGGTCTCGGCCTCGATCTGCTTCGACTTCGGCACCACCCGCTACTACGCGTTCTCCGCCTCCGATCCCGAGCGCGGACGCAAGCTCGGCGCCGGGCCGCCGCTGCTCTGGACGATGATCCTCGACGCGCGAGCGCGCGGCGCAACGACGTTCGATTTCTGGGGCGTGGTCTGCGCCGATGAGCCCGGCCATGCCTGGACCGGCTTCAGCCAGTTCAAACGAGCCTTCGGCGGACGGCTGCTGCAGCGCGCCGGCACATGGGAGATCCCGGTGCGCCGCGTGCGCTATCGCGCATTCACCGCGCTGAAGCGCTCCGGCTGAGCGAGCCGGGCCACGGGCCGGCCCGCCCCCTGCGATCATCGCCCGATGGCAGGCGAGGTGCGCTCCAGCCGCGACGATCGCGTGCTCACGGTCGTGATCGACCGGCCGGACGTTCGCAACGCCATCGATGCCCGCACCGCTGCCGAGCTGAGCGCTGCATTCCGTGCGTTCGACAGCGACGACAGCCTCAGTGTGGCGGTGCTGGCCGGAGCGGGATCGACGTTCTCTGCCGGCGCTGACCTGAGCACGTTTGCATCAGACAGCGCGCCCTCGTTGCGCGTCGCCGGCGACGGTGACGCGCCGCTCGGCGTCAGCCGGATGCGGCTGTCCAAACCGGTGATCGCAGCGGTCGAGGGATATGCCGTGGCCGGCGGCTTCGAGATCGCGCTGTGGTGCGATCTGCGCGTCGCGTCGCGCAGCGCCGTGTTCGGAGTGTTCAACCGCCGCTTCGGCATCCCGCTGATCGACGGCGGCACGATTCGCCTGCCACGGCTGATCGGCCAGGGTCGCGCGCTCGACCTCATTCTCACCGGGAGGCCGGTTGGCGCCGACGAGGCGCTCGCAATGGGGTTGGTGAACCGCGTGGTGCCGGAGGGTTCGGCGCTGGCCGTGGCGCAGCGCCTCGGCCACGAGCTTGCCGCGTTGCCGCAGCACTGCCTGCGCGGTGACCGGATGAGCGTCTACGAACAGTGGTCGCTCAGCACCGAGGACGCGTTGCGCAACGAGACCGCGCACGGCATGCGCACGGTGGAGTCAGGCGAAACGGCAGAGGGCGCACTGCGTTTCCGGGCCGGTGAGGGACGCCACGGCGCCGCGCTGCCCTAGCGGGGCGCTACCTCCAGATTCGCTTCATGATCACGCGCGCGAGCTTGTCCGAGTCATGGTGCGTCGACACGCGTGAGTTCACGACGTCCGCGAGGATGTAGTGCACGGGCCGGCGCGACGCGCGGTCGCGATCGAACGTGACCCGCGTGATCCCGGCGTCCGCGGCTGATTTCGGCAGCGGCAGCCCCAGATTGCTGTTGACGATCACGTAGTCGACGAGGCTTCCGCCGGTGTGCTCCTCGAGCGCCTCGAGGTGATCGCTCACCGCAAACCCCATCGTCTCGCCAGGCTGCCCCGCGACATTGCAGACGTACACCTTCACCGCGGGACTCGCGCGCAGCGCCTCCACCATGCCGTCCACCAGCAGGTTCGGAAGAATCGACGTGTACAGGGATCCCGGGCCGAGGATGATCAGCTCCGCATCGAGAATCGCCGCCTCTGCCTCCGGGTTGATCGACGCATCGGCTGGGTCGAGGAACACGCGGTCGATGCGGCCGTCGCCGTACGGGACGCGCGACTCACCGACACGCACCTCCGACCCGGCCGCGGCGCACAGCGTGACGTCGCGCAGGGTGCTCGGGACGATCTGGCCCCGCACCGCGAGCACGCGGCCCGATTCGCGAATGGCGTGCTCGAAGTCCCCGGTGATCTCGGCCATCGCCGTGATGAACAGGTTTCCGAACGAGTGTCCGCCGAGCGAGCCGTCACCGCCGAAGCGATGCTGGAAGAGCTGGGTCATGAGCGGCTCCGTCTCGGCGAGCGCGGTGAGGCACTGGCGGATGTCGCCCGGCGGCAGCACGCGAAACTCGTCGCGCAGCCTGCCACTGGAGCCGCCGTCGTCGGCGACGGTGACGATCGCGACGATGTTGCCCGTGTACTTCTTGATGCCGCGCAGCAGCGTGGAGAGGCCGGTGCCGCCGCCGAGCGCGACGACGCGCGGACCCTTCGCCAGCAGCCGGTAGCGGTACAGCTCGCTGACGAGCCCGCGTTCCTGAGTGCTGCGGCCGAGCAGGAACGGACCCAGCAGCGACTCGCCGAGCTTGTACGCAGAGAGGACGAGAAGCCCGACGCCGACGACGGTGAAGATCAGCGCGCGTACCACGTATGGGAGGAACTGCAGTGTCGCGAGCTGCACCCCCTCCGGAAATCGCACGTCGGATCGGTACACGTC
>JAFALX010000283.1 GCA_019234035.1 Candidatus Dormiibacterota bacterium
GGAACCCGCCGAGATCCCGTTCCCAGCGGTAATCGATTCCGGCCGCGCGGAGCCACGCGTCCATCGCGGTGCCGACGAACTGCGGGTGGCGGCGGCTCGCCGGGATGCTGCGCACGTCGACGATGGACTCCAGCCCCGCTCGGCGGGCGCGTGCGAGGAACTCCTCCACGGACGACTCGCCGTGGCCGATCGTGAAGACGACGCGCCCGCCATCCCCGGCGTCACCACCATTCGAACGGGCGGCCATCCCAGTCGTCGAGCTCCGGGTACACGGGATCGTCGGCGAGCTCGCGCAGCCTGGCGCTGAAGGCCTCGACCTCTGCGGGGGCGAGCAACCTGCTGAGCCGCTCGACGAGCGCTGCGGCGCGCCCGGCGTCGCCGGCCAGGGTGCGCACGCGCTCGGCGGTGTCATCGGGGAGCGGCGTGCCGCCGAGGGCGATCAGGGCTGTGCGCTGCCGCGGGTACGGCAGAAACGTCAGGGCGTTGTCGATGGCGCGGACGTTGGGGCCGTCGGTGACCAGCAGATGGGCGCGCTTGCGATCGGCGTTGTTGACCAGCGCGTCGAGCGCCGCGACCTCGCGCAGCTGCTGCTCGAGCGTGGCCGCGCTGGTCTCGTCCCGTCCCACGGCGGCGTGATGCACGAACAGCTGCACCGACCCGGGGCCGAGTGGGCCGCTGCGCAACACGGTGGGCGGGACGCGGCCGAGCCCGATCGCGGCATCGACGAGGTACGTCGCCACCTCGCGCAGGAACAGCGTGTTGCGGGGAAAGTCCCAGAGCGGCCGCTCGCCGCGCACCGGTTTGTAGACGGCGCGAAGCCGCTCATCCGCCTTCTGCGGATCCGGCGCGTCGAACTCGAGGAGGAAGACGGCGTTGCTGCCGTACATCACATCCCCCGCCCGGGTGATCGGCGCCTCCGCCAGCGCGCGCATGACGTCGCGGTCCTCCTCGCGGCCACCGTCGGTGGCCCCGGCTGCCACGGCCGCCTCGAAGCGCGCCCGGTAGCGGCTCGTCTGCTCGCTGATCGGCTGCACCACTTCGGCGAGAGAGAGACCACGGCCGCCCAGCGGGTCGAGATGAGGGCGGCGCCGCCGGCCCACCGGACGCGGTGGCGTCAGCGCGCTCGCTTGGCCGCGATGGTGGCGACGACGGCGACCAGCAGCATCGGAACGCCGAAGATCAACGCGGCGACGACGGCGCCGCGCACGGAGTCGACACCGACACCGAGCATGAGCACGAGCAGCACGACGAGCACCGCGGCGAAGTAGATGAAGAGGTTGCGCGTGCGGGACAGGCGCAGCATGCGAATCCGAGCGGGCACGGGCGGCGGCGGTGGCGCCTTGGGATGCTCGAACCGAGCCACCGGCTCCGAGTCAGCCTGCGCACCGTCGGCGGGAAGATCGCCGCGATCGAGCAACGACCACCAGAGCGGCGCGCCATCGCTGCGTCGCTGGCCGTGTGGTTGTGTGGAAGGCCGGGGCTCCTCGGACATCACCACGCCTTGAACTATCGGGACGGACGCTGCGGCAATGATACGCCGCGGGCTCGAGCGCCTTCGGGGCGGCTGGGCCGCCGCCCGCCGACCAGTCAGTAGCATCCTCTGATGGCCGCCATCCCGATGGCGTACGCGAGTGTCGCGGCGCTCCAGCACGACCATCGCGCGTGCCGCCGATGCGTCGTGGCGGGCTACCTCGATCTGGCGCATCCGGTGTTCAGCGGCCGGGCGGGGCAGCGGATCCTGCTGGTCGGTCAGGCGCCAGGACCGTACGAGGTCGACGCGAACCGGCCGTTCGCCGCGCGCGCCGGCCGGCAGCTGATGCGGTGGATGGAGCGTGCGGGTTTCAGCGGCGACGAAGACGTGCGGCAGCGCATGTACATGACCGCCATGACCACGTGCTTCCCCGGCCGCCGTCCCGGCGGGCAGGGCGACCGGCGACCGTCGGCGCGCGAGGTCGCGCTGTGCTCGTCGTGGCTCGACGCGGTCCTGGAACTCCTGCGACCGCGCCTCATCCTCCCGGTGGGGTCGCTGGCGCTGGAGCGCTTCCTGCCGCACCGCCGCCTCGACCAGGTCGTCGGCGAGGCATACACACAGACCGGGGAGGTGATCGTCGCCACACCTTCTGCAGCTCCGGTGCTGTTACCGCTGCCGCATCCATCGGGACAGAGCCGGTGGCTCAATGACCGGACGCAGTCCGCGCTGCTCGATCGCGCGCTGCTGCGCCTGCACGAGCTGGTGCGCTGGGCGGAATCGTCTGAGAACTAAGCGATTGCCGCTGCTATGATCCTGCGGAGTGCTCGGGCACTGACCGCGCGCGGCGGCGCATTTGCGAGGTGGTAGAACGCATCGTGGCTGAGATCGGGGAGCGCGCCGCGGACGTCCCGGTGACAGGGGTGGCCAAAACCGCGGACGACATCCTCGAGCGCATCTTCACGCCGACCCCCAAGGCGAGCCCTGCGGAGCAGGCCGAGCTCACGCTGCGGCGTCCCAAGCAGCTCATCTACTGCGCGCTGAGCAACCGCTACTTCTTCTGGCGCCAGCACATCACCAAGTTCGTCCTCGACGAGGGCCATGTGCCGGTGGTGCCGTTCATGCTCTTCGACTACTACCTGTTGCACACCGTCCCCAAGGAGACGGTGCGCGTGGCCTGCAACAACCTGATCATGCGGTCGGACCAGATGTGGGTCTTCGGCAACCTGTCGCTTGGTGTCAAGGTGCAGATCGGCATCGCCAAGCGGCTGAAGAAGCCGCTGCGCTACTACGACATCGCCGACATGCCGTACCGTGTCGTCTCGGTGCCGGAGAGCATGCTCGATGAGGACTGAGCAGGACTGAACGCATGGCAGTGCTGATCGTGGTCGTCGTGCTGATCGCGCTCGTGCTCCTGTACGTCGTGTGGCGCTACAACAGCCTCATCCGCCTGCGCGCGCGCACGCAGGAGGCGTGGTCGGACATCGATGTCGAGCTGAAGCGGCGCCACGACCTCATCCCGAATCTCGTCGCCACCACACAGGGCTACGCGGCGCACGAGCGCGCGGTGTTCGACGAGGTGACGCAGGCCCGTGCCGCGGCGGTGTCGGCGGGGCAGAGCGGCAATCCGGCGACGATCGCCGGCGCCGAGGACGCGCTCACCGGTTCGGTGAACCGGCTCTTCGCCGTCGCCGAGCGCTACCCCGATCTCAAGGCCTCGCAGGTCTTCATCACCCTGCAGGAGCAGCTCACGACGACGGAGGACAAGGTGGAGTTCTCGCGCCGCTTCTACAACGGCAACGTGCGCGACTTCAACACCGCGCTGCAGCGTTTCCCCACCAGCGTGATCGCCACGTCACTGGGATTCCAGCCGTTCACCTTCTTCCAGGCGGCAGAGGCAGACCGCGCGGTGCCGGCTGTTTCGTTCAACGGCAATGCGCCGCAAACGCCGGCGTCGCCGTAGTTACGCGCCGCCCGCCGCTGGCGGACGAGAAGCCGCTGATGCGCCGGGAACGCGCTTGTAGCGGCTGTTGACGTACGCGTCCACGTTTCTGCGCGAGCTGCGCCAAACTCCGTCCGCTCCGCGCAGCGCAACGAGACGGCCGCGCTGCACCGCGTTACGTAACGCTCGCAACGTCACTTGGTCGGTGACCAGCGCCGAGATCGGCACCATCTTGTGTGAGCCAGCCACCGCCGGCAACACCAGCCGGTAGTAGTTGTCCAAAACAGCTCGCGCCAATAGCTCGCCGAGCGGTCCGCTGTCGCGCGCGTCGGCTCGGTGGAGGGCATCAACGTAGCGA
>JAFALX010000352.1 GCA_019234035.1 Candidatus Dormiibacterota bacterium
CTTCGCCGGGCACTGCGAGGTCGCGCAGCGGCTCGCTGCACGCATGGGGCTCGGCGAGTCGCTGATCGCATGTCTCGGTCAGATCTACGAACGTTGGGACGGACACGGGCTGCCGCACGGGTTGCAGGGCGATGACGTCGCCGCACCCGTGCTGCTCGTCACGCTCGCGCAGGACGCGTTGGTGTGGATGCGGCTCGGCGGTGTCGACGCGGCGGTGGCGACCGTGCGCGCGCGCAACGGCACCGCGTACCACCCGGCGATGGCGGAGCGCTTCTGCGCCGGCGCATCGCTCCTGCTCGCGGATCTCGACACCGAGCCCACCTGGGACTCGGTGCTCGCGCTCGAGCCCGGAGAACGGCGCTGCCTCACGGATGCAGAGTTCGATCGGTGTTGCGAGGCCATCGCCGACTTCGCCGACATCAAGTCGCCGTTCATGCTCGGCCACTCCCCCGGTGTTGCAGCGCTCGCCGCGGGCGCCGGCCGCCGCGCCGGGCTCATCGATGCCGATGTCAACGCGCTGCGGCGGGCGGCCCTCCTGCACGACATCGGGCGCGTGTCCGTGTCCGCAGGCGTGTGGGGCAAACCGGGAGCGCTGTCCGAGCGTGAATGGGAACAGGTCCGCATGCACAGCTACTACACGGATCGCGTGCTGTCGCGCGCGGGTCCGCTGCGCAGCATCGGCGCGATCGCATCGCTCCACCACGAGCGCGGTGACGGCTCCGGATACCACCGGGGTGTCGGCGCCGCAGGTCTGCCCCAGGCCGCGCGAATCCTCGCCGCCGCCGACGCGTATCAGGCGATGACCGAGACGCGGCCGTACCGCCGGGGCCTCGCGAGCGATGCAGCCGCGGATGAGCTGCGCAGCGAGGTGCGCGCCGGACGGCTCGACGGCGACGCGGTGCACGCGGTGCTGAGTGAGGCCGGGCATCGCGTCCCGCCGGTGCGTCGCGAGCGTCCTGCGGGGCTCAGCGCTCGGGAGGTCGAGGTGCTGCGACTGCTGTCACGCGGACACGCCAACCGCGAGATCGGCGAGCTGCTGCGCGTCGCGCCCGACACGGTGAAGCACCACGTCCAGCACATCTACGATAAGACGGGCTGTTCCACACGCGCCGGGGCGACGCTGTTCGCCGTGGAGCACGCGCTACTCGGATAGATGGCCCGTTCGGGCGATGTGCCGGCCCCGGGGCGACCGAGATGCTGCCTTCGTGATCGGATGCCGCCGCAGTGCGGCGGCCACGGAGGACAAGCAATGTCAGAGGAGCACAACGCGCAGGTGTTCCGCCGCTGGTTCGAGGAGGGCTGCAGCCAGGGCAACCTTGCGCTCATCGACGAGCTGTACTCGCGCGAGTACGTGACACACGCGCTGCCGCCCGAGCTGCCGCCGAACCGAGAGGGGCTGAAGCTGTTCATCGGCGCGCTGCGAAGCGGGCTGCCGGACCTGCAGATCCCGGTTCACGCGCTGGTTGCCGAGGGTGACCGTGTGATGGGCCGCCTCTCGCTCGCGGGCACGCACAGCGGCACGCTGCTGGGCATCCCGGCGACGGGGAGGCACGTCGACGTCGGCCTGATGATCATCGCCCGGTTCGACGAGCGTGGTCTGTGGGCCGAGGACTGGAGCGCCTGGGATCAGCTCGGTCTGCTCCAGCAGGTGGGTGCCGTCCCGGTACCCGCAGGCCGGTGAAGGAGGACACGGTCATGACCACAGATATGACGGCGCTGGAAGCGAACAAGGCGCTGGTGCGGCGCGCCATCGCCGCAAACCACGGTCCGGACGGCGACGCGGATGCGCTCTTCGCACCGGGGTTTCTGTCGCACACCGCGGGACAGCCGGCGCAGGATCGCGCGGCCTTCGAGGCTCAGCTCGCCGAGTTCGGCGCCGGCTTCCCGGGATACCGCTACGAGATCCATGAGCAGATCGCACAGGGCGACATGGTCGCCAACCGCGTCACCTGGCACGCGGTGCACACCGGGGTGTTCAAGGGTGTGCCGGCGACGGGACGACCAGTTGAGCTGCGCGGGATCAACCTGTTCAGGGTGCGCGACGGTCGCATCGTCGAGCAGTGGGCGCAGCCCGACTTCCTCGGGCTGATGCAGCAGATCGGCGCGATCCCCGCGGGACGGTAGCGCGGCGCGCCGAGGGGCGACCACACGCGCCCTTCGGGAGACACAGAAAAGCCGGCCGGGACCCAGTTGAGTCCGGCCGGCTTCCCGAGTTGGAGGGTTTAGGCGGAGCGCTCCGCGCGGCGGATCCGCGAGGTGAGCGCTGCGGCGGCGCCACCGGCGACGAGGAGCAATCCGAG
Organism: Candidatus Dormiibacterota bacterium; assembly: GCA_019234035.1. Taxonomy (GTDB): domain Bacteria; phylum Chloroflexota; class Dormibacteria; order Aeolococcales; family Aeolococcaceae; genus JAFALX01. The sequence goes on from JAFALX010000352.1 coordinate 2,301, forward strand.
GATCCCCATCCCGATGCCGGTCTCCGGCGTACCGAGGTCGCCGAACGACCCGGTGTTGGCCGCCTCGACACCGGTGCCCGAGTTGTTCGAGCCACCGTTGTTGTTGTTGTTGTTGTTGTTGCCCTGGCCGCTGGTGGTGAAGGCGCCAACCTGCTGACCGGCCATGCCGAGCAGACCGCTGGCCGTCGCCACGTTGCCGATCGAGAGGCCGCCGTTGGCGGACGTCTGCAGGAGGTTGATCGTGATGATGCCCGGGATCGTGATCGCGGGAATCTGACCGGTCTGCTGGCTGGTGATGAG
>JAFALX010000029.1 GCA_019234035.1 Candidatus Dormiibacterota bacterium
GCAGCGCGCTCTTCTCCAGCACGTGGTACGCGATCGTCTCGTCGGCGCCCGCCACCTCACCCACCACGGCGCCGCCGGGCCCGACGACGCGTGAGCCACCCCAGAACGCGATGCCGTCCTCGTAGCCGACGCGGTTGCAGTACACGACGTACGACGTGAAGAGCTGCGCGTACGTGCGGGTCATCGCGTCGTAGCTCTGAGCGGTGCCCAGCGCCGTGCCGCGGCCGATGCCGCGGCCGGGAGACGCCGACGGGCACAGCAGCACGTCGACACCCTGCCGCGCCAGCAGCGCCGCCGCGCTGGGGTGCCACATGTCCTCGCAGATGAGCACGCCCGCGCGCCACGCGGCGCGGGAGCGCGTCATGTCGAATGCGTGAAAGGTCGAACCGGCCCCGACATAGCGCTGCTCGTCGAAGATGCCGTACGTCGGCAGGTACACCTTGCGGTGCACGTGCGCGATGCGTCCGCGGCTCAGATACAGCGCCGCGTTGTAGAAACGGGCGTCATCGGACTCGAGCACGCAGCCGACCAGCGCGTCGACGCCGGTGCACTGCTCCGCGAGCGAGAGCAGCTCGTCGGAGTCGAGCTTCAGGGCGCAGTCCGGCACGAGGTCCTTCAGGAAGTACCCGGTGAGCGACAGCTCAGGAAAGACCACGAGCGACGCCCCCGCCACCCGTGCCTCGGAGATCAGCGAGCGATGGCGCTCCAGGTTGGCGCGCACATCGCCGAGTCGCGGCGCCAGCTGGACCAGCGCGGCGACGATCGGCCCGGCGTGCACGGGCTCGCGTGCGATCCCGGCCTGCACCAGCGTGGCGGCGCGCTCCTCGACTGCCATCGTCGCGATTGTCCCATGAGACCCCGGACGCCAACCCGCTGGGCGCTCACGCGCGCCGGCGATGCTCCACTCGCTTCATGAAGTCGTTGACGACCGACGGCACCATGTCGACGTCGCAGCGCAGCTGCTCCGCGGGGGGCAGCGCACGCAGGAACACGTCGGCATAGTCGCGGGTCTGCAGGCGCTCGTCGCACAGGACCACCGCACCACGGTCGTCCTGACCGCGGATGAGGCGGCCGAAGCCCTGACGGAGTCGCAGCACCGCGATCGGCAGCGAGTACTGGGCGAAGGCGTCCCGCATGCCCGCGCTGCGCGCCCGGACCAGCGGGTCCGTGGGCACCGGGAACGGCAGCTTGTCGATCACCACACAGCGCAGCCGTTCGCCGGGGATGTCCACCCCTTCCCAGAACGAGCTCGTGCCGAGCAGCACGGTGCGCGGATCCTCGAGGAAGCTGCGCAGGATCTGGCGCCGGGTGCCGTCGATGCCCTGCCCGAGCAGCGCGATGCCGCGACGCTCGAGGCGCTCGGCGATGAGCGCATGGACGCGACGGAGCGGCCCGTAGCTGGTGAAGAGCACCAGCGTGCGGCCGCCCTGGTCCAGCGCCAGCTGTGCTGTGAGCTCGGCGACGACGACGTCGTGCTGCGGGTCGTCGTACGGCGGCACGCCGCCGACGAGGACGCAGAGCGCGTTGCCGAGGTAGTCGAACGGCGACGGCAGCGCCAGCTCGTCGGCGGCCTCGCCGGCGCCCAGCCGGGCGCGCATGAAGTCGAAGCTGCCGGCCACGGTCAGCGTTGCGGACGTCAGCACCGTGCTGTCGCAGCGGTCGTACACCATGCGGCGCAGCGGCTCGGCGACGCTGACGGGCGCCTCGTGCAGCTCGCCCTGCTCGGCGCGCAGCTCGAGCCAGCAGACATACTCCGCGCGCGGTTCGAGCACGATGCGCTCGACGGAATCGCGCAGGTCGCGCAGCGCGAACGCCTGCAGGGTGGCCTCGTCCTCGTCCCGGCCCTCCTCCGGGAGCAGCTCCGCCTGCAGACTCTCGCTCGCGTCAGCCTCCTCGAGCAGTGCTGCCGCCTCACCCAGCGCGCCGGCCGCCAGCCGTGCGGCGCGGGCAAGCGGCTGGAACGCGTGGCCGCCACGCACCGCCTCGCTCAATCCCATGCGCGTGTTGCTCGCATGGTCGAGGCCGAGCTGGCCGGTCACGAAGCCCTTGATGTCGCCGAACAGCCGCTGCGACGCCTCGCGGCAGCGCGCCAGCGCCGCCGCAAGTGCTGTGCCGGGCCGGGCGGGAATGCGGTCGAGCACCATCGCGACGTCGAACGGCCGCACCGTGGTGCCGAGCTGCTCGGTGGCCGACGTTTCGAGCTGGTGCGCCTCGTCCACGACCAGCACGCTGTACGGGGTGAGCACCTGGCCCTGACGTTCGGAGTCGGCAAGCAGGAGCGAGTGGTTGGTGACGACGATGTCGGCGTCGGCCGCCCGCCGCCGGGCCGCCACCATGAAGCAGCGGCGCGTCGGCCAGTTGGCACACGCGGCACCGAGGCAGTCCTCGCGATCCGAGGCGATGCGGCGCCAGAGCCCCTCCTCGTCTCCCGTCAGGTGCAGCTCGGCGCGGTCGCCGGATTCGGTCTCGGTCAGCCAGACCAGCACCTTGAGCTTGAAGCGGATGGCGTCGCGGTCGGCGGCGCTCGACCCGTCGGGGTGCGCGAGGAACCGCATCCAGCGGCGCAGGCTGATGTAGTGGCTGCGCCCCTTCAGGACGGCGGTCGCCGGCGGCGGATCGACGACGGACGCGAGGCGCGGGAGGTCGCGGTCGGCCAGCTGCTCCTGCAGGTTGACGGTGTGCGTCGCGACCACGGCGCGCTCGTGGCGGCGCGCCGTCCACAGCGCGAGCGGCACGAGATACGCCAGTGACTTGCCGACGCCCGTCCCCGCCTCGACGAGCAACCGGCGATGCCGTTCGATCGACTGAGACACAGCCCGGGCCATCTGCACCTGCGGCTCGCGATACTCGTACCCGTCGCCGGTGTCGAGCGGGCCCCCGGGCCCGAGCGCCGTCGCCGCCGCCTCGTCGAGCGGCACAGCGGCGGCGGCCATCACCGCGCGCGCCGGTCCACCCGCACGCTCAGGAGCCGGATGGACCGCTCCGGCGCGTGGCACCGCCTTCGCGCCCCCGCCCGCCTTCTCCCCGTCCATGAACTCAGCCGTCGCCCGAAAGAAGGTGCCGAGCGGGGCGCCGGCAGGATCGGCCACGCGTCGCATCTCCACCCGTGCCGACCTGGGCAGCTCCTGCGCTCGCCGCATCAGAAGCGCGAACAGCGCGCCCGTGGCCTCCGCATCGCTGAGCGCGCGATGCGGCCGCGTGTGGGGCAGGCCGAGGCGGCGGCTCAGCTGCTGCAGCGCGTGCGTCTCAAAACTCGGGAGCAGGATGCGGGCCAGCTCGAGCGTGTCGTAGACGTCGCGGTTGCGAAAGGCGTCGGGGGCGAGCGCGGTCACGAAGTGCATGTCGAACGCCCCGCCGTGGGTGACGAGCTCGGCGCCCGCACAGAAGTCGGCGAGCTGCGCCACCGCCTCGGGCGGCGACGGCGCACCGCGGACGTCCTCCGACGTGATGCCGACGAGCCGCTGCACCGCGAGCGGGATCGGGATGGAGGGATCCACCAGCAGCTCGAGCTCGCCCACGCGCTCCAGCTCCGCGTTGTAGCGAACGGCGCCGATCTCGATTATGCGGTCCGCCTTGGGCGACAGCCCGGTCGCCTCGAGGTCGAACGCAACGTACGCCGTCGCTCCCAGGGGTGCCCCCGCGCCTGGCACCGCGTTCAGCTGCCAGGCGGTGGGACCAGCCCCCGCTCGCGGCACCAGCGCAACGCCGTCGCCACCATCTCGTCGATGCCGACCTTGCCCGTGTCGATCACGCGGCTGTCGGCCGCGCGCAGCAGCGGCCCATCGGGCCGCGACGAGTCGGAGACATCGCGCGCGCGCACCTCGGCGTCAAGCAGGGCGACGTCGATGGGAGCGCCCCGCGTCTGCAGCTGGTTGGCGCGCCGAGCCGTGCGCAGCTCCTCGTCCGCCTCGAGGTAGATCTTCAGCACCGCGCGGGGAAACACGACGGTTCCGCAGTCGCGCCCGGCTGCGACCGCCCCGTGCGTCGCCGGCGCCCGCTGCGCCGGCAGCAGCGCGCGGCGCACGCGGGGGTTCCCACTGACGGCCCGAAGGAGCGCGTTCTGGGAGGCGGGATCGTGGAGCTCCGCCGCGGTGATGACGTCACCATCCACGGCGACGGCCGGCTTGGCCGCCGGATCGGTGCCGGCGTCGATGTGCAGCCGGCGCGCGAGCGCTTCGAGCTCGCCGGCGTCATCCGCACCGACGCCGCGGCGCGCCGCCGCGGCGGCGAGGGCCCGGTAGAAGAGCCCCGTGTCGATGAACGGCAGGCCCAGGGTCGCTGCCAGGCGGCGGCCGAGGGTGCTCTTCCCGCTGCCCGCGGGACCGTCGACGGTGACCACCCGCTCGCTCGGCGCGTCTGCGGGTTCCGGCTCGCGACGCGCGTCAGTCATCTCGTTCCTCGAGTCGTTCCTCGAGCCCCACCGCTTCGCGGAGGCGCCGCACCTCGTCGTCGCGCAGCGGTCGTGACGCTCCCTGTGCCAGGTGTCCCAGGGATATGGGTCCGACGGCGAGGCGGACGAGATCGGTGACGTCCAGGCCGACCGCCGCCATCATCCGGCGAATCTCCCGCTTGCGTCCCTCGGCGATCGCGAGCTCGAGCTCGAGCGGGGCCGTTTCGCGACGCACGCTCAGCGCACGTGCGGGTCCGTCCTCGAGCTCGACTCCATCGACGAGGCGGCGCAGCTGCGAACCACTCGGCGAAGCTGCCAGGCGCACCCGGTACCGCTTGCGGACTCCGTAACGCGGATGCGCGACACGGTGGGCCAGATCGCCGTCATTGGTCATCAGAAGCAGGCCGCGCGAATCGGCGTCGAGCCGCCCCACCGGCACCAGCCCGGCCACCTCCGGCACCAGCGCCATGACCGTGGGCCGTCCGCCGGGGTCCCGCCGCGTGGTCACGACGCCGGGTGGCTTGTTCAGCATCAACGTGGTCAGCGCAACCGGCTCCACCGCGACGTCGTCGACGCGCACGCGGTCGCGGGCCGGGCTCACCTGTGTGCCGAGATGGCCGGTCGCGCCGTTGACGGTCACCCGCCCGGCCGCGATCAGCTCGTCCGCCGCGCGGCGCGACGCCACCCCACGGCGCGCGAGGTAGCGGTTCAGCCGCTCGGGGGCGTCGACGGTCACCCCGGCTCCGGCGCCGGCTCGAGCAGGCCGGCCAGGGTGGCGCCCTCCGGGACGGGCGGCAGGTCCTCGATGGTTTCGAGTCCGACGATCTGGAGGAATCGAAGCGTGGTGCCGAACAGACGGGGGTGTCCAGGGGTGTCCTGGCGCGCCACCTCCGCCACGAGGCCCCGCTGTTCGAGGCTCTCCAGCACGGCCTCACAGTTCACGCCTCGGATCGATTCGAGCACAGCCCGGGTCACCGGCTGGCGGTACGCGACGATTGCGAGCGTCTCCATCGCCGCCCTGCTGAGGCGAGCCGGCCGCTCCGGGTTGAGCGCCCGCTGCACCGCCCACGCCACCTCGGGGCGCGTGACCAGCTGCAGCTGGTCGCCGTGGCGCTGCAGCATCACGCCGCGCCCGCGCAGCTGCTCCGCGAGGACCGCCGCCGCCTGCTCGACGACACGCGGACTGCGGCCGAGGAACTCCGCCACGTCCGACACCGCCATGGGCCGGTTGAGCGCGAAGCACACCGCCTCGAGAGCAGGGGCCACGTCCTCGGCCTCGGCGTCCTCGGTCTGGGGCGGCACGACGGCGCGGCCGAAGATGTCGAGGACGACGATCAGATCGTCGTCGCGCTCGTCGATCTCGTCAGGCATTGGCTGTGACCGTGATGGGGCCGAAGGGCTGCTCCTGCTCGACCGTCGCCTCGTTTCGCTTCAGCAGCTCGAGCAGCGCCAGGAAACACGCCACCGCCTCGAGGCGCGTGCTGACCCCGGCGAAGAGCTCCTCGAACTGGAGCGCCCCGTGCGCGAGGCGCTCGCGAAGCTCCGCCATCTTCTCCTCGACCGAGAACGTCCGCACTCCCACCGGCAGCGGCTCGTCCTCGCCCAGCCGTTCCAGCACCGCGCGGAAGGCGGCGGCAAGACGCTCGGGCGGGATGCGCATCCGCTCGACCGGGATGACCTCGGGCGACACCATGCCGAGAAAGCTGCGAGCCCCGTCCTCCACGGGCCCGGCAAGGAGCGCGTCGGCCGCCGCCCTGTAGAGGCGGTACTCCTCGAGCCGGCGACCGGCGTCTCCCCCGTCGACGGGGGCCTCCTCCGCCTCCGCCTCGACACCTGCGCCGTCGGGGAGCACCGCCGCGGCCTTCAGCGCCACCAGCCGCGCCGCGAGCGTGAGAAAGTCGGCGACGTCCTGCAGCTGCGCGCGTTCCGGGTCGGCGTCGATCACGCTGCGGAACCCCTGTGTGATGGCGGCGACCGACACGCCCGACAGGTCGATCTCGCCGTGCTGCGCCTTGCGCACCAGATCCTCGAGCGTGCCGCTGTAGCCGGGCACCTCCACGAGAAAGCGCGTGCCCTCGCGGGGCTCGTGCTCGACAGTGACCGTCGCCGTCGCCGGCGCGGGGGTGGGATCAGCGCCGGCGGCGTCCATCGCCGTCAGATGGTACGGAGCAACGCCGGGGCTCGCGTGCGGTCGCGCCGCGCCCCGCCCCCTTCGTCGAGCAGCTCCGACGCCCGTCGCAACGCTGCATCGGTCTCGCGGCCGGACAGCAGGCGGGCCAGCTCCTCGACACGGAGCCCGCCCTCGGCGCGCTCGACGCGCGCCAGCGCTCCCGACGGCGCGTCGCGCTTGCGAACG
>JAFALX010000101.1 GCA_019234035.1 Candidatus Dormiibacterota bacterium
GGCACTGAAGGCGGCCGGGCGCGGACCGAAGCTGAGCATCGACGCGGTTGCGGCCTACATCAGCGCCGAGCAGCGGCTCGGGCGCATCCGCCCGGACGCCGACTCCGGTATCGCAGCGAACCTGCTCATCGGCTCGTGCTGGCAACGCGCGGCATTCGGACATTACTTCGGCGAGGACTTGATCGATATGGACGATGCGACCTATGCGCGAGAGCTGGCCGCCATGATCATGCGTGGACTTCATCAGGAGGCTGAGACATGACCGACGTAGCTCCCGCGCGGGCGTCTGCACCCAGCGCGCCGGCCGCCGCCGCGCAAGCAGGTCTGGCGCCGGGGTACCCCGTGGAGCTGGACCCGAGACGATGGGTCGCGCTCGCCAGTGTGCTCACGGCGATGTTCATGGTCCTGCTCGACGTCTCGATCGTGAACGTCGCCATCCCGGCCATCCGTCAGAACCTGCACGCGAACAACGCAGACATCCAATTTGTGGTCGCGGGGTACGGGCTCGCGTACGCCGTCATGCTCATCACGGGTGGACGGCTTGGTGACATCTTTGGCCGCAAGCGCCTGTTCCTCATCGGCATGGCGGGCTTCACCGCGGCGTCCGCCCTGTGCGGCCTGGCACAGAGCGCGCTCATGCTCGACCTCTCGCGGGTCTTCCAGGGACTCATGGCGGCGCTGATGTACCCGCAGGTGCTGTCGATGATCCAGGTGAGCTTCCCTCCGCACGAGCGGGCGAAGGTGTTCGGCATCCTCGGCGCGGTCATCGGCCTCGCCACGATCATGGGACCGCTTGTCGGCGGCCTCATCATCCGCGACGACATCACCGGCAGCTCGTGGCGGTGGATCTTCCTCGTGAACGTGCCGATCGGCATCGCGGCGTTCATCTCGGCTGTCCGCGTGGCCAGCGAGTCGCGCGCCCCGAACGCGAAGCGTCTCGACGTGCCCGGCGTGATCATCGCCACAGTCGGGCTGTTGTTGCTGGTGTACCCGCTTGTGGAGGGTCAGGTGGCCGGCTGGCCGCTGTGGACGTTCATCTCCATGGGGCTGAGCCCGTTCGTGCTCGCGGGGTTCGTCTTGTACGAGCGTTCACTGCCGAAGACGAGCTTCCCCCTGGTGGAGCTCGAGATGTTCCGCATCCGATCGTTCCGCGTGGGTGTGGCGATCTCAGCGGCATTCATCGCCGGCATTCCCTCGTTCTTCTTCGTCTTCAGTCTGCTGCTGCAGGTGGGCCTCGGCTTCAGCGCGCTCCATGCCGGCCTCACAACGATTCCCTTCAGCATCGGCACCGCGGTGGCGTCAGTGATGTCGACGCGCGTGGCGCCCAAGCTTGGCCGCTACACGATCGGCATCGGCTCGCTCGTCGGTGTAGCGGGCATGCTCGGCATCATCATCACGCTCACGTTGCAGGGGACGGCGGTGTCCAGCTGGGAGCTCATCCCGGCTTTCGTCGTCTCCGGACTCGGCCTCGGCTCGGTGCTGGCGCCGCTGCTCAACGTGATCCTTGCGGGTGTACCGCCACGTGATGCGGGTTCTGCTTCAGGTGTGCTGACGACCTTCCAGCAGCTCGGCGGCGCCATCGGTGTGGCAGTGGTCGGCGTCGTCTTCTTCGGACTGCTCTCGTCAAACGCGACGACGTCCGTCAATGGCGTGACACCGCAGCTCCGCGCCCAACTGACGGCGGCGAATCTGCCACCCTCGGTGGTCGATCAGCAGGTGGCCACGTTCACCCGCTGCTTCGTCGAGGAGGCGAAGTCCACCGATCCGACACAGCCGATCGCGGGATGCCCGTCACCGTCGGCGGCGCCGCAGCCTGGGAACCCTGTCTCGCAGGCGTTCGCATCAGCCGCCAAGTCCGCTCTGGCGACGACATTCGTGTCGTCGGAGCGCACCATCCTGTGGTTCAACGTCGGCTTCTGGGCGCTGACCGCGCTGCTATCGCTGTTGCTGCCGCGCACCGAACGGCGCGGGGCACCGGCGGGCGCCGGCGCGCCGGCGACTGCAGGGGCGGGCGCGCACTAAGCCGCCATCGAGCGACGCGATCACCGGGCGCGGCGCGTGCCGTGCCCGTGGTCGTGGCCGTGCGCATGCCCTCCGTGTCCGTGAGGGCCCGAACCGGACCCTGGCGCGCTCATTCAACAGCCGGGCTGACCGGGATGGCCGCAACAGGGTCTGCCGGTGCGCACCTTGGTGAGCTGATTGGCGACGGTCTCGCGCAGCTTCTCCGGAAGGCTGGCATCGGAATCACGCCAGTTCTGGATGAAGATGTGCAGGCCTATCCGTGTCCGTGCCATCGGTCCAGATTAGTCCCCTGACACCGCCGTCCGGACTGGGTCCGTCGCGCAACGCACCCGGGGTCTCATATGGAAGGCTCGGCGATCCGCTCGTGTCCGGCATACACATTCATCTGCTCGCCGCGCAGGAAGCCGATCAGTGTCATGCCCGACTCGCGAGCGAGGTCGACCGCCAGCTGCGACGGCGCCGAGACCGCGGCGATCATCGGAATGCCCGCCATCAGCGCCTTCTGCGTGAGCTCGAAGCTGGCGCGCCCCGAGGCGAGGATGCCGTGCAGGCGAAGCGGGAGCCGGCGCTGCGTCGCCGCCCAGCCGATCACCTTGTCGAACGCGTTGTGCCGGCCGACGTCCTCGCGCACACAGAGAATCTCGCCCGCGGCATCGAACAGCGCCGCGGCGTGCAGCCCTCCGGTGCGAGCGAAGACGTGTTGCGAGTCGCGCAGCCGCCGGGGGAGCGCGGCGAGCGCCTCGGGGGTCACGCGCAGCGGGTCGTCGCGCACGTCGTACGGCGACGCGGTCCGCACCGCATCGATGCTCGCCTTGCCGCAGATGCCGCACGACGACGTCGTGTAGAAGGCGCGCAGTGGCGTCTGCAATGTCGCGTCGCGCAGCGTCGCTTCGACGACGTTCAACGCATCGCCTGCATCCGCATTCGGACACATGCGCATCGACACGATGTCGTCGGCGCCGTCGATCACGCCCTCGGTGACGAGAAACCCAACGGCCAGATCGAAATCGGCGCCCGGCGTTCGCATAGTCACCGACACGGCGCGGCCGTTGACGCGAATCTCGAGTGGTTCCTCCGTGGTGAGCTCGTCGGAGCGCCACGTGGTGCGTCCGTCCGTATGCACCTGCAGGACGCGACGCATACCGCTCACGGAAACCCCTAGCGGACGATGACGGCGAACTCTCCGCGCGGGACGACCTCGCCGATCACCGGAGACCCGGGGATCTCACCGCACAGCAGGAGTCCGCCGCTTGTCTGCGCGTCAGCGAGCAACAGTCGCTCGCGGTCGTCGTTCGCGGCAACCCCGAGGTACTCGACGTTCGGCTCGACCCACGCGAGGTTGCGCCGCGTCCCGCCGCTGATGCACCCTGCGTTGGCGGCGTCGCGCGCGCCAGGCAGATACGGCACCGCTGCCGCATCGATCACCACCGTCACCTTGCTCGCGCGCGCCAGCTTGTACGCATGTCCCAGCAGCCCGAAGCCGGTGACGTCTGTGGCGCAGCGGATGCCGGCGGCGAGTGCGGCGGCCGACGCGTCGCGGTTCAGTGTCGTCATCGACGCGACGGCCTCGGGAAACGGCTCGCCGGTCTGCTTGTGCTTCGAATTGAGGACGCCGATGCCCAGTGGCTTGGTCAAGGTCAGCGGAGTGCCCGGGATGCCGGCGTCGATGCGCAGCAGCTGGTCAACCGCAGCGACGCCGCTCACCGCCATGCCGTATTTGGGCTCGGGGTCGTCGACACTGTGCCCGCCCGCGACGGGGCACGCGGCTGCGCGCGCGATGTCCAGCCCGCCACGCAGCACCTCGGTGGCGAGCTCGAGCGGCAGCACCTCGCGCGGCCAGCACAGCAGGTTGACCGCGAGCAGCGGCGTGCCGCCCATCGCATAGATGTCGGACAGGGCGTTGGTGGCCGCGATGCGGCCCCAGTCGTACGCGTCGTCGACGACCGGGGTGAAGAAGTCGACCGTGCTCAGCAGCGCGGTGCCATCGCCGTTGAGACGCACGGCCGCGGCGTCGTCGCCGTCGTCGAGTCCGACGATCAGCGAGGGTGGATGCTCACCGGTCAGTCCCGCGACGATCTGCTCCAGCTCGCCCGGCGGGATCTTGCAGGCGCAGCCGCCGCCGTGCGCGTACTGGGTCAGCCTCACCGAATCAGTGTGGCACGGCCCGTGAGATCAGCCGCCCGAATCGCCTGGGTACACGACCTGCTGCACCGCCCAGCCGTTGCCGTCCGGGTCGTGGAAATAGAGGAACCGTCCCCATGGCTGCTCGTCGACCGGTCCGGGGTCGAACCCGCGATCGATGAGCTCCTGGCGTGCCGCATCCGCGTCGGCGACGACCATCTGCAGCACCTGCACCGATCCGGGCGGCGCGGTGGTGAGGCCTTTGCCGAACGCGATCGAACACGCGGATCCCGGCGGCGTGAGCTGCACGAAGCGCAGGTCGTCGCTGACGACCATGTCGTGATCCGCGTGGAACCCGATGGTGTCGACGTAGAAGGCCTTGGCGCGATCGATGTCGGTGACGGGAAGGATCACGAGCTCGAGCTTCCAGTCCATATCTCGCTCCTCGAGTGCTGTCACGTGATTGCGCGGCTGAACCGTCGTGCGCCGACGAGCACGCCGACCACCGCGAGGGCCGCAATGATAGCCAGGCCCCTGACCACGTCGACACCTCCTGTGGTCTGCTGGCGAGCGACGAGGCGACGTGGGCGTCGCCGTACTAGTGTGATCAGGGAGCAACGGGATGGCGTACACGACGATCGATGAGTACCTGGCGACACTCGACGAGCCGAAGCGGTCGACGCTGCAGCATTTGCGCGAGGACATCCGCGCCCTCGTGCCCGAAGCCGAGGAGTGCATCTCCTATGCGTGCCCGGCGTTTCGCGTACGCGGCAAGGTGGTCGCAGGTTTCGCGGCGTTCAGCACACACCTCAGCTATCTGCCGCACAGCGGATCGGTGCTCCCAGCGCTCGCCGAGGAATTGAAGGCGTACCCGGGCGGAACCAAGAGCGCGCTGCACTTTCCCGTCGACACACCGCTACCGCGGAAACTCGTGCGGAAGCTGATCACCGCCCGCCTGGCGCAGATCCCGTAGCGCGGTACGCGACGAGCTCACCAGGGCAGTCGCCGGCTGCACCGTCCGACCTTCGACTGAGGCCGCTCCAGCGCCACAATACGTGTCGCGCTCAGCGCAGCCGAGGGGCAGACGAGGAGGATGGGCATGCCGAAGTTCCTGATCACAGCGTCGTACACGGAACAAGGTGTCAGTGGACTGCTCAAGGAGGGCGGCTCGGGCCGCCGCGAGGCAGTTCAGCAGATGACCGAAGCCGCAGGCGGGTCCTTGGAGGCCTTCTACTTCGCCTTCGGTGACGACGATGTGTACTGCATCGTGGACCTCCCCGACAACGCGACTGCTGCTGCAATCGCCCTGAACGTCGCCGCCACCGGGTCCGTCAGCCTGTCGACGACGGCCCTGCTGACGCCGGAAGAGATCGACGAGGCCGCGCATCACCGGATCAACTACCGCCCACCGGGCTGATCACCGCTCGCCTGGCGCAGATCCCGTAGCGCGGTTACCCATCGGGCGAGCGCAGGCGTCGCAGCCCTCCGTCCACGCGCTGCGTCACGCCGGCCGCGTCGAGATGCTCGAGCAGTGGCACCGCGACGCGTCGCGACGTGTTCAGCGCCTGCCGCGCCGTCGACATCGAGAACGGCTGCGGGAGGGTGCGAAGGCACTCGGCCGCTCGTTGCGGCGCGTCGGGGAGCAGGACGACGTCACCCGGGAGACGCAGCACGGCTCCGCTCGCTGCGACCGCCCCGAGCTCACGCGGGCCCAGCCCCATCTGCTGCAGCGCCGCCTTCTCGGGAGCGGCGAACGGTTCGTCGCGCAGCAACGCTTCGAGGCGCTCCACCGCGCGGGCGAGGTCGGGTCGCAGTCCGGCGACCGCTCCGCGGCGGCGCACCCGGCCGTCCACCTGCTCGAGGTCGGCGGCGGCCGCCAGGAGTGGGTCGAGCAGCCGGGGCTCGGGAAGGGCCAGCGTCCGCACCAGGTCGGCGCGCGGGACGCCGCTGCGGAGCAACGCCCCGTTGCTCGAGGCCTCCACCGCCGTGTGCAACTCGTCCAGCCAGCGCTGCCAGGCGGATCGGTCGACCAGCCAGGCCCCCGCCCGCACCGCTTCCGGGGGGAGCGGGTCGGCGGTGGCGACGCCGACTGCCTCGAGCAGCGCAGCCGGCGCTGCGCCGCGCCGGGCGAGCTCGTGCGCCAGATCAGGCGCCCCGGTGTCCTCGACCAGCTCCTCGGCTCGGCGGCGCGCCGCTCCCCTGCGGGTCAACTCCGGTGGCGCGGCGTCGAGGACGGTGGCGCCGCCGACGAGCGATCGCCGCCCCGGGTCACGGAGGAGGAGCCGGTCACCCACGCTGAGCGGCAGCGGCGCCGCCAGCCGCAGGCGCAGGAGGTGTGCGTCACCGCCGAGCTTGCGCGCCCGGGCGGGAACAGCAGCCGAGCCGACGTGCACCACCGGCTGCGTGGGCGTGTCATCTGCGTCGACGCGGACGTCGACGATGTCGGTCGCATGCCAGGCGCCGGGCGTGAGCAAGGCGTCACCGCGACCCACCTCATCGCTGGCGATGCCGCGCAGGTTGACGGCGACGCGGGCGGTCCCACGCACCTCTGAGATGGGCGCGCCAAGCGACTGCAGCGTACGGACGGTGACCTTTGAGCCGCGCAGCTCGAGCGTGTCGCCTTGGTGAAGAGTGCCAGCCTGCAGCGTCCCGGTCACCACCGTCCCGCTGCCCTTGATGGTGAACGAGCGATCGATCCAGAACCGGATGCGCGCCTGCGGGTCCGGCGCCGGCAGCTGTGCCACGAGCTCGCGCAGCCCAGCGCGAAGCTCATCGAGGCCCATCCCTGTTGCGCCAGACACCGCCACGATGCGCGCTCCGGCGAGCGTGGTCTCGGCGAGGCGGTCCTCCGCCTCGTCGACGGCGGGTGCGGGGTCGGCGAGATCGCTGCGCGTCACCGCGACAAGACCGTGGCGCACGCCCAGCGCGTCGAGCGCTCGCACGTGGTCCTCGGTCTGAGCCGCCCAGCCGGAGTCCGCCGCGATGACCAGGAGCACGGCCGGCACCGGCCCCACGCCGGCGAGCATGTTCGTGGCGAAGCGCTCGTGGCCGGGGACATCGACGAAGGCGACCTCAACGCCGTCATCCAGGCGGGTCCACGCGTAGCCGAGGTCGATCGTCATGCCGCGGCGCCGCTCCTCGGCCCAGCGGTCCGGCTCCATCCCGGTGAGCGCTCGAATCAGTGTTGACTTGCCGTGGTCGACGTGGCCGGCGGTGGCGATCACGTACACGCGCGAACCGCCTCGATGATCGTCGTGTCCTGCTCCGACGGTACGCAGCGCAGGTCGAGCAGGCAGACGCCGCGCTCCACGCGACCGACGACGGGCGGACGGTGCGTGCGCAGTTGCGCGGCGAAACGCTCCGGCAGGCTGACCGCCCAGCCCGGCAGCGGGAGCTCGGGCGCGCTGCCGCCGCCGGCAGCGCCGTCACTCGGCGTCACCTCCGCGATCGCACCCAGCGCGGCAGCGATCGCGGCGCAGCGATCGCGCAGCGTCTCGACGTCGGCAGCGAGCGCCGTCGCCGCCGGGGGGCGCGGCCCGATCAGCGTCGCCTCGAGCGCGGCGAGGGTCAGCTTGTCGACGCGAAGCGCGCGCGCCATCGGGTGGCGCCGCAGCCGAGTGACGAGCTCCGCACTTCCGGCGATGATTCCCGCCTGCGGGCCACCGAGGAGCTTGTCACCGCTGGCGGTGACGAGGTCGGCGCCGTCGCGCAGCGCGGTCGTGATGTCGAGCTCGCCGGGGAGCAGCGGATCCGGGCGCAGCAGGCCCGAGCCGACATCGACGACCACTGGCACCCCGAGGCCCGCGAGCTCGCGGACGGGGACCGACGCGCTGAAGCCGGACACACGGAAGTTGGACGGGTGCACCTTGAGGATGCAGCCGGCGTCGCCACGCAACGCGGAGCGGTAGTCGTCGAGCGTCGTGCGGTTGGTGGTGCCCACCTCGCGGATCAGCGCGCCCGTCGACTCCACGAGGTCGGGGAGGCGAAAGCCATCGCCGATCTCGACCATCTCGCCACGACTCCATATGACTCGCTTGCCCTGCGAGAGCACCGTCGTCGCGAGCAGGAGTGCGGCCGCGCCGTTGTTCACGACGAAGACGTCCCCGGCGTCCGGCAGCGCGTCGCGCAGCGCCTGCAACGTGCCGCGGCCGCGGCGGGCCCTCGCCCCCGTCTCGAGGTCGAACTCCACGTCGACGTAGCCGGCGGCCGCCACCAGCGCGTCCCGCGCCGCCGCCGACAGCGGGGCCCGGCCGAGGTTGGTGTGCAGCACCACCCCGGTCGCGTTGATCACCGGCGTCAGCGAGGTCGCCTGCCCCGGCAGGCTGCGCAGCACAGCGTCGACAACCTCGGCCGGATCCAGGGCACCCGTGCGCACCAGCTGCTGCGCCTGGCGCACAGCCGAGCGCACGAGCGCGCGGCCCAGCCGCTGCTGCGGCTCAGCAAGACGTGGGTTCGCGAGCAGTGCGTCGGTGGGGGGCACGGCACGCCGCGGATCGGTCGCGATGGGCTCTGCCATGTGATCTGCACCCGATTCTGGCGCGTTCACAATCGCACGTCCGCTTGCGCCACGATTGCGGGTGCGGAGGGACGCGGTATGCAGCCGCGCCTGTGTTTGAGGAGGTACGCGATGCCGACCTACGTGTCACTGGGGCGATTCACACGGAAGGGCGCGCAGGATCTCAAGGGGTTGCCGACGCGGATTCAGGCGCACAAGGCTCTTGCTCTGGCGAACGGCGGCGAGATCAAGGGTGTCTACGCCGCGCTCGGCCAGTACGACCTGATCACGGTGTTCGAGGCCCCCAACGACGAGGCCGCCACCCTCGGCGCCATGGCGGTCGCCGGCGGCGGCAACCTCACCACTGAGACGATGCGCGTCTTCACGGAGTCAGAGATAGAGGCTCTGGTCGCACAGATTCCCGGCTGACTCCACCCACTTCACGTTG
>JAFALX010000133.1 GCA_019234035.1 Candidatus Dormiibacterota bacterium
TCGACGGCGTGCTGTACGGCAGCACCGCGGCGAACGCCATCACGAGCAGCGTGCCCGCGATGAACGTCATTCCCGCGATGAGGATCCACGTCGTCGCGCTGTACGACGGCAGGGCGGGCAGGCGGATGGTGATCGGCGTGCTGACCAGGCCGCCCTCCTGGGCGAGCTGCGCGTAGTACGTCGGCTGCGCACTGAGACCGGAGACCCGCGCCTGCATGCCGTAGTCGATGCTCTCCGGGGCGACGGCGCTGGCCTCGGCGATGAGGCCGGGCTGCGGGCCGGGGAACAGGCGGCGCTCCTCTCTGCGCCCATCGGGGTAGGTGAGCCGGAGCAGGCCGCAGATCTCGCAGAACCACGCCTGGATGGGCAGGCCGCCGACGACCGGCCCGTAGTAGGTGACGGTGCGGCGGACGCCCTCGGGACCGATGGCGCCGTCGTAGTGCGCGAACTCGTGCGCCATGACACCGGTGATCGGCGCCGGGTGTGTGCACTCCTCGGGTGTCGGTGCGGGCGGAACGGGTGCCTCAGCCACGGCCACGACGCCGGATTGTAGGGCCGCGACGCGCTCTCACCGAGAAATGTCGGGTCGGAGCGGCGACGCGGACAGCGTGCGGCAGGCGCGGGCGAGCAGCCCCTCCTCGCGGACCTGCTGTGCGAGTGCCGCCGCGTCCACTGCGTCGCGCGCCATTGCGAAGAACGCGCCCCCGCTTCCGGTCATGTGCCAGCTCCGCGGGGCCGTGCTGTCCCGAAGCCGCTGCGCCGACACCGCCAGGGGCGCGATCAGCCGGAGTGCCGGCGCTTCGAGCGCAGAGCCCAGCAGGCCGTCCGCCGGCGGCGGCAGGTTGATGGGTTCGCCCCCCGTCTCCGCCGACACGCCGGTCAGCGCAGCGATCAGCGCACGGACCCGGCTGCCGTCGCTCATCTCCTCCGGGCGCAGCGCCTCGTACGCATCGCGCGTGGAGCTGGGGCCGAGAAACGCGATCACGAGATGCAGCGGCGGCGCGTCGATCTCCGCCAGACGTTCGCCGCGCCCGGTGACGTGCACCGTCGTGCGTGCGAGCAGCGCGGGAACGTCGCTGCCGAGCAGAGCCGCCAGTGCCGAGATCTGCGTGCTGCCGAGGCCTGCGCCGGCTTGCCGGGTGAGGCGCGAGGCCGCCCGCAGCACCGCTGCGGCATCCGCCGAGCCGCCGCCGAGCCCGGCGCCCGCAGGCACGCGCTTGTGCACCCAGACGCGCAATGGCCGTGGCATCGCGTCGCCTGCGTCGCCGTTCCCGGCCGCCGTCGCGGTGAGGGCGTCCGCCGCCCGCACGGCAAGGTTGTCCGCGGCGGGCGGAGCGCCGAGGGCGCCGGGCACGCCCTCAGACGCCGGCCCCGAGACCCGCACGTCATGCGCGGCGTCCCTGAGCTCGAGGCCGATCAGGTCGTGCCAGTCGATCGGCACCACGACACTCTCGATGTCGTGCCAGCCGTCCGGGCGGCGGCGCACCACCTCGAGCGCGAGGTTGATCTTTGCAGGCGCGGGGACTACGAGCACGCGCGGTTCACTCCCGATTCAGCCATTTGCGGCTGATATACTGTCGAATCTCGCGTGTCGGGCTGACGCTGTGACACGCCTATCGATCATCCAGAGAGTTCTTCACGTGGCCAACTCACGCTCAGCACGCAAGCGAATCCGCTCCAACGAGCGCAAACACGAGCGCAACCGCGCCGTGCGCTCTGCGGTACGCACCAAGGTGACCAAGGCACGCCGCGCGCTGCTGAACCCGGTCGAGGCCGTCGATTCGGCCGATGCGCTGCGCGCCGCGCTCAGCGCTCTGGACCGGGCCGCCGAGAAGGGCATCCTCCACCAGAACAACGCCCGCCGGCGCAAGTCTCGTCTCGCGACCATGGCGTCGTCGCTGCAACGCGCCGGCCAGGCCGGCGAGGGCGAGGCGGCAGCCGCGCGTTCCACCGCGGCGGGCGGCGCCAAGGGTCGCAGCAGCAAGCCGACCGCGAAGTCGCCGGCAAAGGTCGCGGCGAAGCGGGCCGCAAGCCCGGCGAAGGCCGGAGCGAAGAGCCCGGCCAAGGCCACGACGGCGAAGGCGTCCGCGCCCAAGTCCGCCAAGAACTAGGTCTCGCCGCTATCCGCGGCGGGCACCGACGACCTGGGCCGCCGCCTCGAGACCGAACACGCGCAGCGCGTCCAGGTCGCCGATCTCGCCGTTCTTGATCTGGCGATCCGCCTCGTGCAGCTGATGCAGCCACGCGACGGCCAGCGCCGGCGGCACCGACCGCGCCTGGCGGGCGAGCCGCTCCGCGCGCCAGTCCGGAATGCGCAGCTCGGCCGCGAGCCCGATCGCGTTGCCGCGGACCCTCATGTAGGACTGCGCCAGGATCAGGTCGCGCAGCTGGCCTGCGATGATCGACAGCAGGTGCTGGCTGGAGCGGCCGTCGGCGAGCAGCTCGTCGAGCACGGCCGCCCCGGAAGCGGGGTTCTCACCGATGAGATGCTCGACCACGCCGTACAGCTCGGGGGGCTCGTCGCCGGCCACGGCTCTCGCCACCTGATCCGCGGTGAGCGGCCGGCCGGCGGCGTAGGCGCGGAGCTTGTCGAGCTCCGAGTTGAGCGCCCCGAGGTCGGTGCCCGCCGCCTGGAGCAGGTGGTCCACCGACCCTCGGCCCAGGGTGAGGCCTAGACCGGCGATGGCACGGTCAAGCCAGGCGCGCACCTCACGCGCGCGCTGCGGTGCGAAGTACGAGATGGAGCCGTGGTGCGCCCGCACCGCCGCGAGCACCGGGCTCTGGGCGGCCACGCGGTCGTGGCTGACGATGCACAGTGAGGTGGTCGGCGCCTGCCCGGCGAGCGCGGTGGCGAGGGCGTCAGGGGAGTCGCTGCCGCGGCGCGCTTTCGCGGACAGCTGCGGCGGGTCGCGCAGGAGCACGCACCGCTCGGGATCGAAGAGCGGGACCTCGGCGATGCTCTGCCGGAACCGGTCGAGTTTGGCCGGCGCGTCGAACAGCTCGATGTCCAGCGCCGGCGAACGCGCCCGGACGCGCTCCTTCCATGCGCGCACCGCGGTGTCGACAAGGAACCGCTCCTCGCCGTGGATGAGGAGGAGGTGGTCGGAGATCGCCGCCATGACGTGAGTGAGCGTAGTGCGCCGTGCCTGCGACCGTCACGCGGCCGGCTGCAGGCCACGCGAACCGCCGTCGAAGCGGAGGTCACCCTGCGTTCCGGTGCGCTGGACGCTGTAGCCGGAGGGCGCCGGCGCAACGGACCCGCCCGAAGCGGTCGGAACGGCAATCGCTCGAGCACCGACCGTCGCGAGCAGCGCCGGGGCGAGCGACCCGCCCGGCTCGCTGACCACGAGCTCGGCGGTCATCTGCCGTCCATACTCGGCGGCGAGCTCCTCCTGGTCGGCGGAGCCCGCGTCGCCGAGGATCAGCAGATCGGCGCCGGCGCCGTGGATCGCGACCGCGCACATGGCGCGGTCGGTGGCCTGAGCCCGGAACGGGAGGCAGCGCCACGAGGCGCCGCCCCAGACCCAGGGCCGGCCGGCGGGGTCGACGGCAACCGCGCCGGACACCTGCAGTGCCTCGACGACCTTGGTGCCTCCCGGGTTCAGGTCGCGCGACCCCAGCACCGTGCCGACGTCGTAGTGGCCGGGCAGGCCTGCGAGGCCGGCGACC
>JAFALX010000307.1 GCA_019234035.1 Candidatus Dormiibacterota bacterium
CCCCGCGGTAGATGAGCGCTTCGTTCTGCACCTTGCAGTGATCGCCGATCACGACATCGATGTCGACCGTCACACGCGATCCGATGTTGCAGCCCTCGCCGATGCGCGCGCCGCGCCGTACCTGGGTCAGCCCCCACACCCGCGTCCCGCCGCCGATCTCCACCCCCTCGTCCACCTGTGCGGTCGGGTCCACATGGGCCGTGCTGTTGATCACACGAAGTCAGTACCACGCCGAGGGCTAGAGTGGGAATGGAGTCGATGAACGTCGCAGCAACGGACGCCACGCCGGAGGCGGGATCGGACGCCGGTGTGCTGCTCGCCGAGACGGACGGCGGCGTCCTCACCCTCACCCTGAACCGGCCCGAGCGGCTCAACGCGATCACCGGCGAGCTGCTCGACGCCCTCACCACTGCGCTCCGTGCCGCTGCCGAGGACGATGGGGTGCGCGCCGTGATCCTCACCGGCGCCGGTCGCGCGTTCTGTAGCGGACAGGACCTCAAGTGGGCTGCCGAGCGGGGCGAGGGCATCGACATCCGGCGCGAGCTGGGCGAGCACTACACGCCGGCGATCAAGGCGATTCGCGAGATCCCCAAGCCGGTGATCGCCGCGGTGAACGGGGCGGCAGCGGGCGCCGGCTTCTCGCTCACCCTTCCGTGTGACCTGCGTCTCGCCGCGGAGTCGGCGACGTTCGTGATGGCGTTCGTGCGCATCGGCCTCATTCCCGACGCGGCCAGCACGTATTTCCTGCCGCGGCTGATCGGCCCGGCGCGCAGCGCGGAGATGATGATGCTCGGCGATTCCATCGATGCGGAGCGCGCGCAGGAGATCGGGCTCGTGAGCCGCGTGGTGCCGGATGCCGAGCTGATGCCCACGGCGAGGCGGATCGCCCAGCGTCTGGCGGCCGGTCCGCGCTCGCTCGCGTTCATCAAGGAGGCGCTGCAACTCTCGGCGTCCAACGACCTCGACACGCAGCTCGCAGTCGAGGAGCGGCTGCAGGAGCAGGCGGCCGGCACCGAGGATTTCTTCGAAGGAGTCGGTGCGTTCCTGGAGAAGCGGCCACCGTCCTTTCGCGGCCGCTGAGACGACGGCACGCGATCGATTGCGCGACCATGGACGCATGACTGAGCACCCCGAAGACCTGCCCTGGAACGACGTCCAGGCCGACAGCGACGTGTTTCCCGACTCCGAGGAGCCCGACCCCGCAGAGGTGGAGGGCGACGAGGACGACGCGGCCAAGCGCGACACCTCGTACAAGGAGCATCGGCCGGGTGAGGACGTCTACCGCGACACGCTCGATGAGCGGCTGCGGGAGGAGATCCCTGACCGGACGCTCGAGGAACAGGAGCCCGAGGCGCCGGAGTTCGACGCGCCCGAGGAGCGCGAGGCCGAGGACTTCGAAGCGCCGGTGGCCGAGCGGGATCGCGGCGAGGACCCCGTCGAGGAAGAGGAGCTTCCCGCAGAAGAGGCAGCGATCCACGTCGTTCCCGAGGATCGCGTCTGACCCAGGTGGAGCCGGAGGCCTGCCTGATCGACACCGGCGGACCTGACGACAACGTCTCGCTGGAGACGCTCGCCGCCGATGAGGACCCGTTGTTCCGGCCGTCATCGCTGCTCATGGCAGCGATGGAAGCGTCGGGCGGCGGTTCGCTGGACAGGCCCGTGGTTCCACTGCTCAACGCGCTCCAGGCGCGCGGCGTGGAAACGCTCGAGTCCTGCGCGGGCGGGATGCTGTTCGTGGCCGGCGTCGACCGGCGTGGCGTCGCAGCGGTGCGGCTGATCAGGCGTGCGTGGGCTCAGATGCGCTGGACCGTATGGGCCGACGCCGGTGAGGTGCAGCGCTCCGCTCGGACCGAGCTCTGGTGGAGCCGGCGGGTGCCGAACTGGGGCGGGTACCTCGGCACCGACGCGGACTGGCGGTGGCGGCGGCCACCGCGCCCGCGCTCTGAAGTTGACGGGTGGCTGATGGAGTCGGCCGGCCGCCTCGCGGTCGCCGCTCTGCCGGAGGGCAACGGTCCGACGCCCGAGGGCGCCTGGCTCGACCGTGTCGTCGGCGCGCTGGTCGACGGTGGCGCAATGCAGGACGGCGAGTGGTTCGAGGTCGTGCTGGGTCGTGACGCGCGGGGCTGGAGCGCTGTCGCGCGGCGCGAGTACCACCCCACAGGATCGGTCGAGGCGCGCACGCTGAGCGAGCTGCGGCGAGCAGTCGACGCGGAGCCCGATCGTCTTGTCGCCGCGGAGGGCTCCACGGGATACGCCGAGCTGCGTGCAGCACTGCGGGCGGTCACGGGTGGGCGGCGCTGGCCGCAACTCGACGCCGACGAACGCCGCGCGATGATCGCCGTCTACTCGACACCGCCGTCCGAGCACGCGAGGGCAGTCCACGGACGTCTCGATTAGCCTCGCCTGTTTATCCCGGTGACCTCCCACGTCCGGCCAATGGCGCTGCCGTAGAAAGCGACGATGACGAGAACCAAAGCACGTTGCAGCGCAGCATTCTCGCTGTTCGCCAGGAGTGCGATGGCCAGCCCCAGTTGCACGGAGTAGCTCACCACCGACAGCGTGGCGAAGGCGAGATTGAGGTTCCTGGATCGAGAGCTGCGGGAGAAATTACCAGCCCGCTGTGCCCTTGGAATCAGCCGCCTGGTGGCGAACAGGCCGATTGTGGCCATCGTGAGGCTGGACAGCGCGAAGTCCAGTGAACCGCCGGCCAGCGTCACGATCGAGACGACGAAGATGTCCACGAGGATGACGAACGCACTCCCCGCCAGCACAGTTCGCAGCTCCCGAGTTGTCGGGTTGGCGTCATCCGCGTTGACCACCGATACGGCGACGACGAGTAACCCCAGGATCGCAGCGGAGGCCCCCGCGCTGGCGATGAAGAAATTGTCGTAGCGCGCCACGTCAACAGCACCCTACTGGGAGCGGCGGCGCTCGTGCTGAGGCTGTGTCACATCGCTTCGATTGAGATCAGAGCTTCGGGAAGGAGCGGCGTCGTTGATGACAAACGTCACGAGCGCAACCCGATGTCCGTCATCGCGGACTGCATACGTCCGTGACTGGT
>JAFALX010000050.1 GCA_019234035.1 Candidatus Dormiibacterota bacterium
GCCTCCAGAGCCTGGCGCTCATCGCCGACGGGGCGCACTCCCGCATCGACGGGTTCGCGTCGCTCGGCGCCGTCGTCGGGGTCGTGGGCGCCGCCCTGGGCGCACCGATCCTCGACCCGGTCGCGGGCCTCGTCATCACCGTGATCATCGCGGGGGTCGCGTGGGAGACGGCGAAGAGCCTCACCGGCCGGCTCCTCGACGAGGCCGATGCCTCGCTGGTCGCGACGATCGAGGAGGTCGCCGCGACCACCGACGGCGTCATCGCCGTCACCGAGGCGCGCGCTCGCTGGACGGGCCGCCGCGTCCTCGCCGAGATCACGCTCGAGGTCGCCCCAGAGACTCCGTTGTCGCACGCCCACGCGCTGGGCGAGGAGGTGCGCCACCGCCTCTACCATCGCATCGACCCGCTCACCGACGTGATCGTGCACCTCGATCCCGCAGGTCACGCGGACGCGCACGACGCCGTCTCTCATCATCGCCGTTGAAACGGACAACTCCCGCCACAACCAGTCCGCATCAACCCGAGCGTGACCCGGCCGGCGAGTCCGCCGTTGCACCACCTGACATGTCTGCCGCCGTCGAAGGCGCGTCGGTGCCGCTGACGGCGGGCGCCGGCCGGCGCGCGCTCAACAACACCATCCTCATCCTGATCGTGCGCGTCGTCTCGCGTGTCGTCGCGCTGGTGACCGTGGTGCTGGTGAGCCATGCGCTCGGCGACACCGCGTTCGGCCAGATGCAGACGGCGGTGACGTACAGCGCACTGGCGTCCATCGTGGCGGACTTCGGGTTCGCAACGCTGTACGTCCGCGAGGGCGCCCGCACGCCCGACTCCATCTCGCGCCTGCTCGGCTTCGCCATGTCGATGCGGGTGTTCCTCTCGGTGCTTGCCGGTCCGCTGCTGCTCGCCGGACTGTGGTTCGCCGGTGTGCAGTCGCTCTGGCTGCCGGCATTCGCGCTCATCGTCGTCGGCGGCTATCTCATGCTTCTGCGCAGCACGCTGTACGCGCTGCAGCGCCTCAAGTTCGAGATTCTCGAGATCGTCCCCGAGAGCCTGCTGCTGCTGGGGCTGGTCATCCTCGGTGCGCACACCCACGCCGATGCCGGCTACTTCCTGTGGGCCTACGTCATCAGCTACTTCGCGGCGTGCCTCTACTTCCTGATCGTGCTGCTCCGCGCCCGGATGGTGCGCATGACCTGGAACCTCGATCGCTCGATGGTCAAGCCCTGGCTGACGATCGGGGTGCCGCTGGCGATCACGTACCTCTTCACCACCGTCTACTTCAAGGTGGACGTGCCCATCCTCCAGCACTTCCGCTCCTACGCCGAGGTGGGCTGGTACACGCTCGCTTACAAGCCGTTCGAGGCGCTGCTCTTCATCCCGGTGACGTTGCGCAGCGTCATCTTCCCGGTCATGTCGCTGTACAAGCACGCCGCGCCCGAGCGCGTCCTGCCCACCGCGGAACGGTTCTTCAAGGCGCTCGCGCTCATCGGCTGGCCGATCACGGTCGGCGTCTTCATCCTCACTCCCCAGTTCAACGACCTCCTGCAGCTGTTCCCGCAGTCGGAGGCGTCGCTGCACATCCTTGCCATCGGTGTGTTCTTCGCGTTCGTCGACAACACGTTCGCTGCCACGTTCAACGCCGTCGACCGGCAGAAGACGTTTGCGTACATCGCCCTGAGCGGGCTGGGGATCAATGTGGCGCTCAACGCGTTCCTCATCCCGCTGTTCGGATACATCGGCGCCAGCTGGTCGACCGTGGTCACCGAGATGGCGCTGGTGGCGATCGGCTGGCTCGTCCTGCGCGCCCAGGTCGGTACCCTGCACGTGGTGCGCAGCACGTGGCGCATCTACCCCGCTGGACTGGTGATGGGAGCGTTCGTGTTCGTGGTGCATCCGCAGGGCCGTGTCGCCCTGTTGCTCGTGACGGGAGCCGCGGCAGTGATCTATGTCGCGTGCATCGTTCTGTTCCGCGCGCTCGACGCGGACGAGCTCTCCGCGCTGCGTGCGATGGTGCGCAACCGGTTCTCGGCGTGACCGCGCACGCCGCGGCCCGTGCGGCCCCGATTCCGGTCGCCCGCACAGGCGTCCCCGAACCGGGCTGGGACGGACGCCTCGTCTCCATGGGAGGCCACTTCCTGCAGAGCCGGGCATGGGCACGGTGCCAGCAACGCATGGGCGCGCAGATCTTTCACGCGGAGGCCGCTCAGTGGATGTGGCTCGGCCTGATCCGGCAGGTGGGCGTGTTCCGCCGCCTGTACCTCCCGTACGGCCCTCAGGCCGACAACACCGATGCGCTGTGCTCTGCCCTGCGCGTCGCGTTCGTGTGCGCCCGAGTCCACGGCTGCCACTTCGTGCAGTTCGAGCCATTGGGCCCTGCGACCCTGGAGCCGCGGCGCTGCCGGGCGCGGCGTGTGCGCTCGCGGCAGGCGGAGTACACGCGCGTGATCCGATTGGACGTCGACGAGTCGGAGCTGCGCGCCGGGCTGAGCAAGGGGCACCGCAGCGCGATCACCGCCGCGGCGCGGAAGGAGGTCGTCGTGGAGCCCTCCACGAGCTCCGAATCACTCGACGAATTCCTCGCCATGATGCGCGAGACCAGCACACGCACCGGCATGCCGCGCCACGGCGACGCCTACTATCGCGCGATCGTCGACGAGCTGACGCCGGCGGGCGAGGCGACCCTGTACGTCGCGCGACACAGCCGGCGCACCATCGGCGCCGCCATAGTGCTCGACTTCGGCGGCACGCGCTACTACGCGTTCGCCGGGTCTGCGAGCGACGACGAGGCGCGCAAGCTCGGCCCTGGTCCGCCGCTGGTGTGGCGCGCCATGCTCGACGCGCGCGCCGCCGGCGCGCGGTGCTTCGACTTCTGGGGCA
>JAFALX010000153.1 GCA_019234035.1 Candidatus Dormiibacterota bacterium
GAACGCGTACGTTGAGCGTTACGTTGGGCCGTTACACGGCGCGGCCGTGCACCCTGGTGAATGTCGCAGCACACCGCGCGTAACGCCGGAACGTATCCACTGACAAAACAACGGCATACCGCGTGTGAGGCACTGGATACCAGCGCGTGGTTCACGGGAGAAGTTCCATGGCATCTGCACGCCTGTTTGTGCTGACTGCGGCGGCAACGCTCGGTCTCGCGGCCTGCGGCGGCGCCGCAGCAGCGCCGGCCACCTCTTCGGCAACGAGCCGCAGCACGGCGGCGACGGAGACGACTACATCGACGCCGTCCACGTCGACGCCCACCTCACCACCGACATCGACACCGCTGCCGACACCAGCTTCCACACCGGTGCCCACTGTGGCGCCGACCGCACCGCCGCCACCACCACCCACAGCGGCACCGACCGCGCCGCCACCGCCCGCTCCCACGCCGTGCGTCATACCCCAGGGCGGTGGTGGCGATGGTGACGCAGACAACTTCGGCGCGCCGAGCGACAACGACGGCTGCGATCGCTGATCGCATCGTCAACCGCTGCCAGCCCTCCCAAAAAGCGCAGCGGGGCGGCCAACGGGTCAGCCCCGCTGCGCGCGAAGGACCTTCCGCATGGCGCTGCGAACGGCGTTGGCCTCCACCTGCGTCAGCTGATCGCTGAAGTGCCTCGCGATGCCGGCCAGATAGACTGGGGCGGCGGCCCGAAACCTACGCCGGCCCTCGGCGGTGAGCACGGCGTATGCCGATCGTCGATCGGCTGGATTGTCGTCGCGGGCGACGAGCCCGTGTGACACGAGCTCGTCGACGATGCGGCTCACACGTGTCCGGCTGAGCACGACCCGGTCCGCGAGGTCGGTCATACGCAGGCGACGGTTGGGCGCCGAGTTGAGCTCGAGCAGCACGTCGTACCAGGCGAGGGGAAGGCCCGTCGCGCGCTGCACCTCACGATCGAGGATGGGTACGAGCGCGGCGTGCACGCGGAGGAGCGATTCCCACGCGGCGACGCCGGTCTGGTCTGCGGTCATTGAACGGGATCGTAGCAGAAGGCGCGTGCGCACGCAGCTTGTGTGTGCGCACGCACCTATGGTAGCGTTGGCCGGAAGACGCCCTCGAGGGCGGAGAAGCGAGGAGGAACCCGTTGACAACCACAGCCAAGGAGCGGACCCGCATCGTTGACGGCGCAGCGCTGCCGGCGACTGGTATCTACGACTTCGACCCCGGCCATACGACAGTCGCCTTCGAGGGACGGCATCTCGTCATCACGCGTGTACGCGGTCGCTTCCTCGAGTTCAGTGGTGCTCTGCACGTCGCTGAGCGACCCGAGGCATCCTTTGCGGAGCTGGCCATCCGCGCCGACAGCTTGGTGAGCGGCCTCAAGGACCGCGACGATCACCTGCGGAGCCCGGACTTCCTGGACACGCCACGCTATCCGATGATCACGTTCCGGTCTACGTCAATTGTCCACGTCACGGGCGACCACTGGCGCGCTACGGGCGACCTGAGCATCCGCGGCGTCACGCGACCGATCGACGTGGTCATCGAGTTCGATGGGGCTGTGCTGGATCCGTGGGGCAACGAAAAGATCGGCTTCTCGGTGCACGGTGACTTCAACCGAGAGGATTTCGGGTTGACCTGGAACATGCTGATGGAGGGCGGTGGGCTCGTCGCGAGCAAGCGAATCCAGGTGGACATCGACGTCGAAGCCACGCGGCGTAGCGGGTAGTTCATCGCTGGGACTGCGGAGCACCATTTCCGCCGTCGAGGGCTCGTGGATGCTCAGACGTGGCTCGTGTCCGCCTCCGGTTCGACCGCAGCCGCCGCGGCGATGCGCTCCGGCGGCCAGTACTCGAGGTGCTGCAGGTTCTCGCCGAGGTAGTCGAGAACGAGCATGCCGCCCTTGGCGCACTGCAGCCGGTGCAGCGCGTACGGCGGCCGGCCGTCGGCCTGCACCCAGAACGCCTGGATGGGGTCGCCGTGGCTGATGCAGATGCCGCCCTCGGTTGGATGCTCGCGCAGCAGGCGCAGCAGCGGCCGCTTCACCCGCGCCGCCATGGCGCCGACGCTCTCGTCGTTCGGCAGCAATCCCGGCCAGACCATGTGCACCCACCAGAGTGGCCGCCGCCAGGGGATGTCACGTGGACGAACGCCCTGGACGTAGAGCCCGAACTTCGCCTCGATGAGGTCGGGCGTCGTCTCCACCGGCACGCCGTCCAGATACGAGTCGATGATGCTGGCCGTCTGCGTGGCCCGCTCCAGCGGGCTCGTGTAGATCTGCTTCACTGCGGTGTTCGCGAAGAAGCGACCCATGGCGTTGGCCTGCTCGATGCCCTTGCTGCTCAGACCGAACCCGGGCAGATGTCCGTAGAGGATGTGCTCGGGGTTCTCGACGTCGCAGTGGCGCGCCAGGTACAGGCGCGTCGGCTCAGGCATCGACGGCGCGCACGGGCGGATACGTCGGCTGCCACATGGCGGCGCGCACCCGCGTCTCCTCATAGCCGGCGGGCTGCGCGGCGAGGCCCTCGGCGGCGGCGGC
>JAFALX010000005.1 GCA_019234035.1 Candidatus Dormiibacterota bacterium
GGTGGCGCCGACCAGCTGGTCACCGCCGCCGAGGCGCTGATCATCAAGGGGAAGGATCACGGGTACCTCACGCCGGACGACGTCCTCACCGCGTTCCCGGAGATCGACGCCGAGCCGGACCACCTGGAACGCATCTTCCAGGCGTTCCGCGACATGGGCATCGAGGTCACCGACGGGGACAAGGACTTCGAGACCGTCGATGAGATCGACGAGGAGCTCATCGCCAAGGCCGAGGCTATCGACTCGGTGTCGCTCGACGACCCGGTGCGCATGTACCTCAAGGAGATCGGCCGCGTCGCGCTGCTGAAGGCGGAGCAGGAGGTCCACTACGCGAAGCTGATCGAGCAGGGCGACGATGTCGCCAAGAACCAGCTCACCGAAGCCAACCTGCGGCTCGTTGTCAGCATCGCGAAGAAGTACATCGGCCGCGGCATGTCGTTCCTGGATCTCATCCAGGAAGGCAACATGGGATTGATCCGCGCCGTCGAGAAGTTCGACTACCACAAGGGCTACAAGTTCTCGACGTACGCGACGTGGTGGATCAGGCAGGCCATCACGCGCGCGATCGCCGATCAGGCACGCACGATTCGCATCCCGGTGCACATGGTCGAGACGATCAACAAGCTCGTCCGTGTGTCGCGCCGGCTCCTGCAGGAGCTGGGACGCGAGCCCTCGGACGAGGAGATCGCCGAGGAGATGGGCATCACGCCCGACAAGGTGCGTGAGATCACCAAGGTGTCGCAGGACCCCGTGTCGCTCGAGACGCCGATCGGCGAGGAGGAGGACTCCCACCTCGGGGACTTCGTCGAGGACAAGGAGGCCACAGCACCGTCCGAGGCCGCGTCCCTCACGATGCTGCGCACCGAGGTGGAGGACATCCTCGACACACTCACGCCGCGCGAGCGTCGCGTGCTGCAGCTGCGCTTCGGGCTCATCGACGGCCACCAGCGGACCCTTGAGGAAGTGGGCAAGCGCTTTGGTGTGACCAGGGAGCGGATCCGGCAGATCGAGGCGAAGGCGCTGCGCAAGCTGCGCCACCCCTCGCGCAGCAAGAAGCTGAAGGACTACCTGGACTGAGCGCGTCCGTGCTCCCTGCGGGCACGGCACACATGCAGCCTCGGGGCACGCCGTCGGCCCGCTCTCGTCAACCTGCACTCGGTCGCTCGCGCACAGGGAGCGGGCCGCGGGCTCAGCACTCACCGGCCCCAGTAGCTCCGACCTCGTGCAGGCCGGCTCGTGATGGCCCCGGGCGTGCATGTGCGCCGTACCCGCCCGGCACGCTCACCTCAGAGCGATTGCCCTCCGCTTGGCTGCGCGGTGGCGGCGTTGCGCAGCTGGGAACCAATCACTCTTTGGGGCGCGCTCAGCCATGATGGGTCGGTGAAGGTTGCTCGGGAGCTGCTGTATCGCGTGGCCGTGAGCGGGGTGCCGGAGCGCGTCATGGAGGCCGTGCCGGCACTCGAACAGGAGGGGTACCGGCAGGCGCTGCGATATGTCGCCGGGCGCGATCGTGAGGACGCATTCAGTCGTGTGCGCGCCGTTGCCGCCGACGGGCTGCGCGCGAGCGTCGACCTGTTCGGGGAGCAGGTGACAGATCCCGTGCAGATGACAGAGGCCACCGACGCATACGTCGACCTCGCCCACGCAGTCGCTGAGCTGCCGGACACGACGAGTCTGTCGATCGACCTGTCCCACATCGGGCTGGACATCTCAGCGGACCTCTGCGCCGAGAACCTCAACCGGATCACCGATGCGATTCCGGTGTGGTGCCGCCTGGAGGTCGGCGCCGAGGATTCCACGCGGACCGATCGCGTGCTCGATGTCGCGCTGCGTGCGGCTGCTTCCGGGGCGCGGATCATGCAGACGTTGCAGGCCAATCTGCGACGCAGTCCCGACGATGCGACGCGGCTCATCCACGCGGAGGTCCCGGTGCGTCTGGTGAAGGGCGCGTACGTCGAGTCGCCGGACGTTGCGCTGCCGTGGGGCCGCGAAACCGATGCGGCATACGTGGCGCTCGCGGACACGCTGCATCGCGCCGGAGTGGAGCTGGCGCTCGGGACGCATGACGCGGGACTGCGCGAGGCGCTCCTGCTCGCGATGCCGCAGTGCGAGGTGGAGATGCTGCTGGGCGTGCTGCCCGACGACGCGAATGCGCTCGTGGCGCGCGGGCGCGCGGTGCGCCTGTACATCCCATACGGCCCGAACTGGGCACGCTACTGGATGCGTCGGCTGGCAGAGTCGCAGGGTGCGTGACGCACGCGCGTGAGCAAATCCGAGGAACGCGACGGCGTCACGTTCACCAACCTCGATGAGCCGCTCTTCGACGGCGCCGACGCCACCAAGCGCGACCTCGTCGAGTACCTGACCGCGATTTCGGGCCGCATCATCACCGACCTGCGCGACCGCCCGCTGTCGGTGATCCGCGTGATCCGTGGACAGACGCCGTTCATGCAGAAGAACGTCCCGACCTACACGCCCTCCTATGTGAAGACGGTGCAGCTGTGGGCCGAAGCGTCGAAACGTGAGGTCTCGTACGCGCTGTGCAACGACCTGCGCACGCTCTTGTGGTTCGCCAATCAGCGTGCGGTGGAGTACCACCCTGCCCTCGTGCGCGTCGAGAATCCGTCGCAGCCCCTGTACCTCATTCTCGACCTCGATCCACCGTCGGCAGACGACTTCCCCGCTGTCGTGCG
>JAFALX010000088.1 GCA_019234035.1 Candidatus Dormiibacterota bacterium
ACAGAGCAGGTCACGTGCGACGAGAACCACGACTACACCGCCGAGCAGCTGGCCATGGACCACGGCACGGTGGACGCGTTCGTTCAGAACACCGGCGGGCTCACCCGCAGCGCGTGTGACACCAGCGCAGGTACGACACCGCCGAGCGGGCTCAGCCCCAACGACTATGGAGTTCTTGACTACTACGACGGCAACACGGTCACCGGACTCTGGAACTACGCGCAGCACTTCGCGATGAGCGACAACTCGTTCAGCACGACGTATGGTCCCTCGACGCCGGGTGCGCTCAACGTCATCTCGGGACAGACCTACGGCGTGCAGTGCTCGCAGAACTCGGGCAACTACTCGAGCATCTCGGGCGGCGATCCCAACGTCTATCCGGCATCGACTCCGAAGTGCCCGGGCACCGGCATCAGCACGACGGGCGGCAACACCGGAACCGCAGCGGGCACCGGCACGATGGTCAGTGACGCCGACGCGTACTACGACGTGTGCAGCAATCCGAGCAGCACCGCCGCCATGGGCGGTCCCAACGTCGGCTCCGAGCTGTCGTCGGCCGGCGTCACCTGGGGCTGGTTCGAGGGCGGCTTCCAGAACCAGGGCTACGTCCCCGGCCAGCCGAGCACCTCGACGGTTGCGACCGCCGGGTGCACGTCGAAGCACTACAACATCCAGGCGGGGGCGCTCGACGGCCAGCCGTGCACATCGGGCACCGGCTGCCAGGCCGACTACAGCGCGCACCACGAGCCGTTCCAGTACTACCAGTCGACGAGCAACCCGAAGCACCTGGCGCCGACGAGCGTCGACGCGATCGGCAGCAACACCGACGGGGCCAACCACCAGTACGATCTCACCGACTTCTGGGCCGCGGTCGACAACGGGAACATGCCTGCCGTGAGCTACCTCAAGGCAGCGCGGTTCCAGGACGGGCATCCGCACAACTCGGATCCCGAGGACGAGCAGCAGTTCATCGTCAACACCGTCAACAAGCTCGAGAAGACCGACGAGTGGAAGAGCACCGCGGTCGTGCTCGCCTACGACGACAGCGACGGCTGGTACGACCACGTGCTGGCGCCGGTCGTCATGCAGTCGCAGACGCCCACCTCGCCGCCCGCAGGTTCGCAGGCGCTCGATCAGCTCACCGCGAACGGACAGTGCGGCCCCAACGCGAAGCGCGTTCCCACCACCAGCACCGGAGCACCGGAGGAGGCTCGCTGCGGCTACGGCATGCGTCAGCCGCTGATGGTCATCTCGCCATACGCGAAGACGAACTTCGTCGACCACTCGACGACCGACCAGTCGTCGGTGGTGAAGTTCATCGAGGACAACTGGTTGCACGGAGCGCGCATCGGCAACGGTGCGGCCGACTCGTTCGCCGGAACACTCAACAACATGTTCGATTTCTCGAACGACGACGGCGGCAGGAAGCTGTTCCTGGATCCGGTGACGGGCGAGCCCGACCGGGACCACGACTGGGACAGGCAGTAAGGCCCGGCGCACGCCGCGACATCTGAAAACCACTTCCCCACTGTTCGGGCCGGGGCGGGTCGCGGATCCCGCCCCGGTTCCCGGGGGGGAAAAGCCACGCTAGTGGTGGAACGGGTGACGCGCGTACTGCGGGGGAATCGGCGCGGGCACGTGCTCCAGCAATGTGATCTCATGCCGCAGGTCGGCGAGGAGCGCATCCGCGAGGTCGCGTGAAAAGCCGTTGCGCACAACGATGCGGAGCACG
Source organism: Candidatus Dormiibacterota bacterium (assembly GCA_019234035.1). Lineage (GTDB taxonomy): Bacteria > Chloroflexota > Dormibacteria > Aeolococcales > Aeolococcaceae > JAFALX01. Next base: position 1,733 of record JAFALX010000088.1, read on the forward strand.
GCAACGTCCTCGAGGTCGGGCGGCAGGTTGTAAGCGGGCACCTGCCAGCCATGTTTGCGCAGCGCCTCGGACACATCGAACACGGTGTAACGCGTCACGTCCGGCTTGAGGCGGAAGGCGAACACGGGCAGCTCGTGCCCGTCGGTGAGCAGCTCGAACGGGCCGAGGCCGGCGATGGTCGAAGAGAGATGCGACGCCACGTCGAGCGCCGCCTGCTGGACGCGCCGGTACCCCTCGAAGCCGAGCCGCAACAGGCAGTAGTACTGCGCGATCACCTGCGCTCCGGGACGGGAGAAGTTCAGGGAGAACGTCGGCATCATGCCGCCCAAGTAATTGACATGAAAGACTAAATCTTCGGGCAGATCCTCGTGCCGGCGCCACACGACCCAGCCGACGCCGGGGTAGACGAGGCCGTACTTGTGTCCCGAGGCGTTGATCGATGCAACGCGAGGGACGCGGAAGTCCCACTCGAGATCCGGCTGGACGAACGGCGCCACAAAGCCCCCGGACGCCGCGTCGACGTGCACCGGAATGCTCGGTCCTCCACCGCTCTCCAGGGCGTCGAGCGCTGCACCGATCTCCGCCACCGGCTCGAAGCTGCCGTCCTGGGTCGAGCCGAGGATCGCCACCACGCCGATCGTGTTCTCGTCGCAGCGACGCACCGCCTCATCCGCGGTCAGGTGGAGGCGACCGATCTGCATCGGCACCAGGCGGGGCTCCACCTCCCAGTAGCGACAGAATTTCTCCCAGCAGATCTGCGCGTTGCTCCCCAGCACGAGGTTGGGCCTGTTGCCGCCGGCGCCGCCGGCGCGCTGCCGCCACCGCCACTTCATCGCCATGCCGGCGAGCATCGCGGCCTCGCTGGACCCCGTCGTCGACGTGCCGAGGCCGCCCCCCTCTGCCGGAGCGTGCCAGAGGTCGGCGAGGATGTCGACGCAGCGGCGCTCGATCTCCGCTGACTGCGGGTACTCGTCCTTGTCGACGATGTTCTTGTCGGCTGCCACGGACATGAGCAGCTCCGCCTGCGGCTCCATCCAGGTGGTGACGAACGTGGCCAGATTGAGCCGCGCGTTGCCGTCGAGGATCAGCTCGTCGCGCACCACCTGGTACGCGACGTCCGGGTCCAACCCCACCTGCGGGATGCGCCGCTTCGGCACGGGCGTGCGCTCTGCCGTCGAGGCGTAGAGAGGGTTGAGGCTGAGATCCGCGCCGCCGCCGGCACCGTCGCCCGCCACCTGCCTGTGCAGCGGCATCTCAGCGTGACCGCGGGTGCGCGGCGAGGCCGGGACGCAGGTGCCAAACCATGGGAGGAGATGATGCGCCGGCGCGCTCATGCGCGGTGGC